>JBIHZY010000201.1:0-2796 GCA_044240185.1 Solirubrobacteraceae bacterium | reverse complement strand
GCCTTGGTTTGGGCCGCAGCGGCGTGGATCTTGCCGTCGATTACGGCCAGCCACTTGGTCCTGGTTCGGCTTGCAGCAGCGGTGCTTTGGGCCGCTGCGCTGACCGCCGCTAGCGTCGTCCTTGCCGGTGCGCTGGATTGGCCTCTTGAAATGCCACAGCTCGGCGTCTTGGTGGCTGGAAGCGCGCTCGCCGCGCTGGTCGCGTTAGCGGCGGCGACGCTGCGAGAAAACCGTTGAATAGGGCTTTTGCCGCGCAGCCGCAGGTCTAGTGCGTAGCATGGTTGGGCTAGCAGCTAGGGCCGTATGATCGGCTTAGACGCGCCGCCGCGACCACTGCCAAATTATGAGCGTTCTACGCAATCTTGAGCAACGACTTAGCGGCCTCGTCGAGGGCACCTTTGGCCGCGTCTTTAAGACCGAGGTCGGGCCGGTCGAGATTTCCCGGAGGCTAACGCGCGAGATGGATCAGAACGTCAAGGTCTCGCTCTCGCGCAGTTATGCGCCAAACGAGTACGTGATCTGGCTTTCGGCTGAAGACCGGCTCCGTTACGAGGGCGTTGAGGATGAGGTTGCCGACGAGTTGGCGGGCCACCTGCTTGAGCATGCCCGCAGCGAGCGCTTGACACTCGTTTCACGGCCCGTAATTCAATTTGGCGTCGACGAGGCGCTAGGGCTCGGCGAGTTTGGGATCGAGACGCGCGTCGTTCGGCTCGACGAGATTCCAGCCGAGGAGCCAGCTCCATCGCCAGCGCCCGAGCCGCGCGAACGATTGGTTGCGGCGCCGGGACGGGCGATCTTCGAGGCCGAAGGGACGCGCTTTACGATCTCCCCCACAGGCGCTGTGATCGGGCGCAGTAGTTCCTGTGATGTTGTGCTGGCGAATCCCGACGTCTCGCGCCAGCACGCACAGATCGCATTCGATGACGTAGAAGGTTGGATCGTTGAGGATCTTGGATCAACTAATGGCGTGATTGTCAACGGGGGCCGGGTCGCCGGCTCTTTGCGGCTGAGTAACGGTGATCAGATCAAGCTGGGGCCAGTCAGCGGCCGATTTGAGGCCCGCTGATGCTGCAGCCGACGGCAGTCGTGTTGCAGGGCGCCTTCCTGCTCGTCCTATTCCTTTTCGTTGCCTGGGTTGTCCGCAGCACGCTGCGCGATCTGCGGCGCCCTGATGAGCATCGCGCTGCAGGCCCACCACCGGCCGACGCAACAGGAATCCACAGCGCCGTAACGGCCGGCGCGGCTCCGTCGGGCCCCGGTGATCCAAGGCTCGTCGTCGAGCGCGCCCCTGGCCACACGCCGGGAATGGAATATGAGGTCGCTGGCGGCGCCGTCCTTGGCCGCGGTGAGCAGGCCGAGATCCGGCTCGATGATCCCTACGCTTCTTCTGCGCACGCGCGGCTCGTGCTGCAGGGGGGTCGCGTGGTGCTCGAGGACCTCGGCTCAACTAACGGGACCTACCTCAATGAGGAGGCTGTAAGCGGTCCCCAGCCACTGCACCAAGGCGATCGCGTACGAATTGGCGATAGCGAATTCCTTTTCGTTGACTCCTGATGCTGAGGGTTGCCGAACATGCGGAGTTGACAGATACCGGCCTCCAGCGCCGCGCAAACGAGGACGCCTTCTTCGCCCGCGCACCGCTCTTCGTCGTCGCCGATGGGATGGGCGGCGCGCAGGCCGGTGAGGTTGCCTCGGCGACCGCAATCGAGGTATTAGCCGCCGGGTTGGGTGACGGCGAGAGCGTTGAGCAGCAGCTCAGCGCAACCGTCCGACAGGCAAACGCTCAGATCCACGCGCTTTCGGTTGCCGACGACGAACGCGCCGGGATGGGAACGACGATCACCGCTGCCTATGTCGGCGAGAACAACGTCACGCTCGTCCACGTCGGTGACAGCCGCTGTTACCGCTGGCGCGACGGAATCCTTGAGCGACTGACCGACGACCACTCGCTGGTTGAGGAGATGGTTCGCCAAGGTCAGCTGACGCCAGAGCAGGCGCTTGAGCACCCGCAGCGCTCGATCATTACACGGGCGCTGGGCCCGGAGTCGGTTGTTGAGCCCGACGCGCAGACGATCAACGCTCGTGACGGCGATCTGCTGCTGCTCTGCAGCGACGGCCTCTCGACGATGATCACCGATGATCAGATTGCTGCCGAAATGGCCCGAGAAAAACCGCTGAAAGCGACTGCGCGTGGGCTTATCGCAGCCGCCAACGAGGCCGGCGGTCGCGACAACATCACCGTCGTGTTGCTGCGGCTTGAAGTTCTCGGCGGCGCCGCTGCAGGCGATCTCGAGCAGACGCAGGTAGGGCTCGATATCGGCCAGCTACCGCGCGCTCAAGCTACGGCTGGCGCCGCCGCGGCGGCCAGCGTTGAGCGGCGCATGCCGCGTGAGCCGCGTGCTCCGGCCACCAAACGCCGACGTCGCTGGAAGCCTGGGATCGGCACTGTCTTGGCGCTCTTCGTGGCTGCCTTGGTGCTCTCCGGCGTCTACTTTGCATCGCAGGCGATCTATTTCGTTGGCGCCGATCGTGAGGGCTTCGTCAGCGTCTATCAAGGAGTTCCATACGAGCTACCCCTAGGGATCAACCTCTATCGCGAGGACTACATCTCCGGGATCAATCTTTCGCAGCTGCCCGCCAGCGAGCGCACGACGATCACCGAGCACAGCCTGCGCTCGCGCAGCGACGCCGATGATCTCGTCCGCCAGCTTGAACTAGGGCGGCTCGGGAGCAGCGCTCCGTGAGCGCCCGCAATCGCGAGCTGCTCGGGCTGGTGCCGGCCTCGCTTTTGATCGT
>JBIHZY010000202.1:0-2796 GCA_044240185.1 Solirubrobacteraceae bacterium | reverse complement strand
GTACAGGCGCAATGCCAAATCAGAGGTGAGCGTACGACTGGCACCGGCGCTCGCCGCGCTCGGCGTCAAAGCCGGGCCGGTCTCAATCCGCGACCAGCGCACGCGCTGGGGTAGCTGCTCCTCAAGCGGCGCACTCTCGTTCAATTGGCGCTTGCTGCTCGGCCCGCCGGAGCTGCTCGACTACGTCGTCTGGCATGAGGTCTGCCACTTGGTCGTGCTCGATCATTCGCCGCGCTTCTGGTCGCTGCTCGAGCTTCACAGCCCCAACTATCGCGAGCCGCGCGACTGGTTGCGCCGCAACGGCTCAGCGCTGCATCTGTAGCGGAGCGCTACTGGCTATCGAGCACGCGCCGCAGCGCCGAATAGGAATCTTCGCCTTCGCCCGGCTCGATCACTGAGCGGCGGATTCGCCCATTGAAAGCTTGGACCGATCCGTCACCGCGCAGATCAACGCCGCCGCGCACGCCTGGGCCGCTTACCTCAGCCCGCACTGCGACAAGCTCGACCGGTTCGTATTCGCGCCCAAGCGACTTTGTCGTCTGCCTTCGAACGGTCTGCGCCATCGCGCGGATCTCTGTTTCGAGCGCGTCGAGCGCGCCATCAAGCGTTACGAAGCGCTGGCGTTCCGAATCTCCTTCACGGCGAAGCGTGAGCGTGTAGGAACGGGCCAAGTGCTCAGACGATGACGAGCAGAACGATCACCATCGTGGCGGCAGCAAGTAGTACCGATACAGCACCAATTGCGATCCCCGCGCCGCGGCTGGGAGGAAACGATTCTGATGCCGTTCCAATCCCCCCGATGATCACGGCCCAAGCCGCGAAGACAATTCCGATGATGAAAAACGGCGTCTCACTCGTTGCCGCCTCGCTGGCGAGGATCAATGTTGCTTGCGTCATACCTAGCACGCTACCCAACCCCGCCGCCGGACGCCATCTGGCTCCCCGGTCCACCTTCGTAGCGGCTCTCGGTCGCTTCGCGTTGGCCGTGGTAGTGGCTGCCCAGCTCAGGGTGGCCGTAGGGTCGCTCGGCGGCCTGATCAAGCGTCATGAACGAGAGCTGCGCGATTGGCAGCCCGGCCCAAAGTTTGATTGGCACGCGCGTCAGGTTGTTCAGCTCCAGCGTTAGCGTCCCCTTCCAGCCCGGGTCGCAGAAGCCGGCCGTTGCGTGGACGATCAGCCCGAGGCGGCCAAGCGAAGATTTCCCTTCGATCCTCGCGACGATGTCGTCGGGTAGCTCAACCCACTCCTCGGTACGACCGAGGCAGAACTCGCCTGGGTGAATCACGAACGGCTCATCCGGCTCGATCGTCACCGGCTCGGTCAGGTCCTGGGGCGGGTTCTTCAGGTCGATCGCACTGACGCGATGGTTGTGGAAGACGCGGAACGAATTGCCAAGCCGTAGGTCGACGCTGGCCGGCTGGACCATCGTTTCGTCCCACGGTTCGATCACGATCCGCCCTTCGCCGACAAGGCGGCGGATTGTTCCGTCAGAGAGAACCGAAGCAGTGGCCATCGGCTGATCCTAAACGGCTGCGCCCACGGCTCGTCGCGAGCGTCAGGCGCGGTCGTGCTGGTGGGAGCTTGTGACGCGCATCCGATCGGGCGCCGGCGAGGCCGGTTCGCCGTGCGGACCGCGCCTTGGTGCGCGTGGCAGTGGGTCGCGCGGATGCGGGTTCAGTGGCTTCAGCGAGCCACCGTCGCCGCTTGCGTCCTCGGCCTCTTCAGGCTTCTGCTTGATCGCCCACCAGACGATTGCGAACATCGCAACAATCGGCAGCTTCAGCACAACCATCATGAAAATTAATATCCATGTGTTCACGGTCTGGCGATATTACCCACCGCGATCGCAGGCAGCACTCTTTTTGGCACGCGAGCGCTCTTGTCGCTGACAGCGCTAGCTGCGCAGCGGGATTGGCTGGTGCGCGAAGGTTGTCATCTGCTGCAGCTCGCCGACGCGGGCGGCGATCTCAGTTCCCGTCAGGCCGACAATCCGGTCTGTGCCGAAATCTTCAACGTTGAACGAGGCAAGCGCTGTTCCATAGACCATCGCTTGGGTCAGCAGTTCATGGTCGATCGGCCGTTCGGGATGGGCGGCGACGTAGCCGACGAAGCCGCCGGCGAAGCTGTCACCGGCGCCGGTCGGGTCGACGACAGTCTCGAGCGGGAAGGCCGGCAGCGCGAAGTAGCCGTCGGCTGTGAAGAGCGCGGCGCCGTACTTGCCCTGCTTGGCGATCACCGAGCTCGGGCCCCACTTCAGGATCTCGTTGGCCGCGACGACGAAGTTCGGCGCCTCGGTTAGCAACTCGAGCTCCTCGTCATTGAGGATTAGGCAGTCAACGCCAGCAATAGTTTCAACCAGCGAGTCGCGCGCGATGTTGATCCAGAGGTCCATCGAGTCCATCGCCACGAAGCGCGCCTGTTGGCATTGGCTCCGAACCTCGTTCTGAAGATCGGGAACGATGTTGGCGAGGAAGAGAACGTCGCAAGCCTTCGCTTGATCTGAGAGCTTCGGCTTGAACTCTTCGAAGACGTTCAGTTCGGTTACGTGCGTCTCGCGGCTGTTGAGGTTGTCGTGGTACTCGCCCTTCCAGAAGAAGGTCTTGCCGCCGGCAACCTGCTCAACGTCGTCTGTGATCGTGCCGCGAGTGCGGAGCACCTCCCAAGACTGAGCGTCGAAGTCATCGCCGACCGGGCCGATTACGCGGACTTCGTCGAAGAACGATGCGGCGAGGGCGAAATGGGTAGCTGCGCCGCCGAGCATTCGCTCGCGCTCCCCAAACGGGGTTGTGACTGCGT
>JBIHZY010000200.1:0-2814 GCA_044240185.1 Solirubrobacteraceae bacterium | reverse complement strand
CCAACGCCAGGCTGCTGGTCGGCCGCTGCATTTGTTCCGTTCTTACGAACTCTGTCAAGAATGCTCATCGTTATCCGATCGTGTCGAAGGAGCCGCCACCAGCCGGTGCCTTATTGTCAATTGGGGGTGGAGCGCCGCCTGTACCAACCGTCTTCGGCAGCTTCAGCGATTCCTTCTGGTACTGCTCGGGGGAGAGGCTTTCAAGCTTCTTCAGCGATGGGTTTGCCGCCGTTGATGCCGCCGGCGTGTCGCTCGCGGTCGATTTCGCCTTCTTCTTCGCTGCCGTTGCCTTAGCATCAGCAGCTCCGACGGCAGCATCGGTGGCAAGCGGAGCAGCGGTGACTGCCTGCGTCGTGCCAGCGCTGCCCGAGCCGCTGCCGGACTTACCGATCAGCACGCCAACGCCGAGCGCCAGCAGCAAGCAGGCGATCGAAGCGAGCGCCGGCATCGATGAGCGCGGCGCCGTGCCGCCAGTGCCGGCGCCACCAGCAGCTTGGGCCGTACCAACGGCCGGAGCCTGCGCCGCGGCTTCGGCCGCAAGGATCTGCTGGAAGTGGAGGTTTGCGCCGCTGCGGCGCGTGCCGCAGGAGAGGCAGTAGCGCTGGTCGGGGCTGAGCGCTGAGCCGCAGGTAGTGCAGGCATCGCCGGGAACCCCAACTTGCACTGCGTTTATGTGGTCGCTAAACATAGTTTCTTACTCTCCAGTCAGTGTGGTCGGTGGTGCTACGCACTTCATGCTTCCGCCCTTTGGGTTGCCAATGAAATAGACGCGAAAGACGTTTGGTTTCTTTGTCGGCGCTGGCTGCAGGCGCTCGATGATCGCTCGTCCCGCGGCCTTAATTTTACTACCGCGGGAGCTGATGCAGGAGATCACAATGCGCTTCTGAACGATCTTCGAATTGTTTGTGATTACGCCACTGAGGTAAGCGCCTGAAACGTCGCTGTCGAGGGCTTGCTTAGAGAGTGCGATCTTCGGCAGATCGGTCTTGAGCGGCGTGTCGCTGATCCCAACCTTGGCCGTCGCGCTGCTCGGAATCTCTTGCGACTGAATCTGGTTGTTGACCCAGAAGCTGCGCCCCGGTTCTACGACTGCGGTGCTGATCAGCGAGGTGTCGAGCCCGGCCAGCGAGTTGTCCCAGATTTTCTTCTTCTTCTTGCCAAGCAGCTTGACTGCAATCGGCACGGCCAGCTGCGTCTTGCCGCTGTTGGCGAGATTGACGACGACAGCCGAGCCGTACTCGTCGTGAAGCACGGTCGTCGAGGTGACCTTGATCCTGGCGTTCTTCTTCGTAACCTTGAGCCCCTCGACGTTGAGCAGCTTCTTCGCGTTGAGCGAGAGTCGCTGGCTCGTCTCTTGGGTCGACTCGCAAGCGGAGAGCCCGCCGATCGCCGCCAGCAATGCTGCCGCTGTGATCGCCAAGCGGAAGATCATCCGAAGGCGCCACCAATGTAGTCGCGCGTCCGTGCGGCCTTCGGATTGTCGAAGAGATCGTCGGTCGGGCCGTATTCAACTAGGTCACCGAGATACATGAAGGCGACGTGATCGCCGACACGGTAGGCCTGCTGCAAGTTGTGTGTGACGATCACGATCGCCAGCTCCTTGCGCAGCTCGACGATCAGCTCCTCGATCACGTTCGTCGACTTCGGGTCGAGCGCCGAGCAGGGCTCGTCCATCAGCAGCACTTCGGGCCGCGCAGCGAGCGCCCGCGCGATGCAGAGCCGCTGCTGCTGGCCGCCGGAGAGGCGCAGAGCCGGATGGTCGAGGTTCGAGGCGACCTCGTCGTAAAGGCCGGCGCGCTGGAGCGCATCGACGACGTAGGGCTCGAGAACCTTCTTCTTTGGCCGCTTCGCTCCCTGCTCACGCAGCGCGTAGGCGACGTTGTCGAAGACCGACATCGGGAAAGGGTTCGGCTGCTGGAAGACCATCGAAACGCGGCGACGATGCTCTGTCACTTCGAGCGAATCAATGTCGGTGCCGTCGAGCGTGATCAACCCTTCACGCCGCGCCGTGCCGGTCAGCTCAGTAAGCCGGTTGAGCGTCCGCAGCAGTGTCGTCTTGCCGCAGCCGGACGGCCCAATTAGCGCCAGCACTTCGCCTTGGCGGATCGGTAGCGAGACGTGCTTAACAGCGTGGTTATCGCCGTAGTAGACGCTCAGATCGGAGATCGTCATTCGCTCCGGGCCCGCGACGCCGCGCGTTGGTCGCCCGGCTGCCGCAAGGCTGCGGTCGCCGGTGTTGGCGATCGCAACGGCATCCTGTGATGGCGGCAGAGCGACAGTCGGCTGGCTATCGAGTGTGATCCGTCGGATCGGCGGAGGCATCGTTCCGTTGGCAGGCTCGTCTGTGGTCTGCGCGGTACGCGCGGTCGATTCATGCGGGTCGATCATCAGCGGGCTCCCAGCCTCGAGGTTTCTAGTCCAGTCTTCGCGCCACTACGGGCAATCAAATCAACGGCAAAGTTCAGAGCCAACACAATCAGCAGCAGCACGAATGCCGCGGCGTAGGCCTTTTGCGGCGCGTTTCCTTCACCTGCTGGTGAGTTGTTGTAGACGTAGCTGGTGAGCGTGCCGCCGGTTCCCTTCAGCACGTTGAGCCCGGGGACGTCGCCCTCTGGATCAAGCGTCAGTGATGCGCCGAGCAGCACGACGATGATCGCCGTGTCACCGGCGATGCGGCCCATTCCGAGCGCGGCGCCGGTCGAGATGTTGGCCTTCACGGATGGAAGAAGCACGCGGCGAATCGTTGCGGCTTTGGTCTTTCCGAGCGCGTAGGAGGCTTCGCGAATGTGGATCGGAATGGCCTGCAGTCCTTCG
>JBIHZY010000053.1:0-9984 GCA_044240185.1 Solirubrobacteraceae bacterium | reverse complement strand
CACCTTTTGACTCATCTTTGGAGCTGTCCTCCTCGCGCTGAGGCAGACCAACGACGCGCTCCAGATACCAGCGGTAGGAACATTCCGCAAGTCGCGAAAGCTGCGAATAGCTGATCGTCGCCGGCACCGGAATCGATGCCGCAGCGGCGGCTGGCGCTTTAGGCAACTGGAGCTCTTGCCCGTCGAAGTCTTCGATCTCGGCGATCGGCGGCTCGGCAAATAGTTCGCCCGCCCGTTCCGGCACGCTGATGACGAGCTGAAGCAGCCCCGAGGCGCCGTCGCCCTCGACCGTAATTTCTTGGTCACCGCCGGCTTCCAAGAGCTCTACCGCATTGGTGCCAAGCAGCCCCGGAATCATCCAGCTCAGGCAGCCGGAGTGAGTGGCGGTTTCGTCGACGTTCCACGGACCGGAAGTCTTCCCCGTACCGGAGAGGATCAGCCGCCGCTCAGCGCGCGTCATCGCTACATGGATTTTTCGGCGGCGCTCGTAATGCCCCTTTAGCTCGGCGGCTGCCTTCATCTCGTCGTACGGTCCGATCGCACGGGCGCTTCCATCGCTGCCCGCAGCCTTAAGCGAACATGAAACCTGATCGCGCTCTACGCGAATCATCGCGTCATCGCGCCTTACTCCACCTCCCAGCCTGGGGACCACAACGACGGGATATTCGAGGCCCTTGGAGGCGTGAATTGTCATCAAGCGGACCGGGCCGTTCGGGTCAGGCTTACCGTCGGTGTCTATTGCCCCGCCGACCGGCGCGTCGGTCTCTTGCGACGACGGGCCGGAGGCCTCATCAACCCAAGCCAAGAAAGCTCGCAAGCTGCCGCCGTGCCGCAGATCCCAAGCGTGAGCCATCGCGGCGAGCTGGCGCACGTTCGCCAGCTTCTGCTCGCCGTCCTCGCCAGCCAGCAGGATCGCGGCGTAGCTACTCGAATCGATCACGTGCTCGAGCAGGTCGCCAACCGACAGCTCGATTGCCAGCGGCGTCCAGCCACGCAGAAGTTCACGGTAGGCAACCAACCTCTCATGATCGTCCGCACCTATCGCAGCTGCAGGGGTTTCTGGCTCGCGCTCCTTCGCTGCGCAGTTCTCAAAGGCTTCGTCCAGATCGCGAACCCCTTCGCGCGCCTTCTCGCCACCGAGTAGCGCGAGCGCATCTACTCCGATTGCGCAGAGCGGCGAACGCAGCGCCGCCAGCAGATTGCGGTCGTCGGCGCGATTGGCGAGCAGTCGCAGATGGGAGAGGAGGTCGACAACCTCGATCCGCGCCCACCAGTCCTCGCCCCCATCGGAAACAGCGTCGAGGCCGAGGCGCAGCAGCTCCTCGCGGTAGGTCGACATCGCCGAGCGGCTCTCCATCAAAACGACAACCTCTCCCTGGCCAGCCTCACCGCTGTCGATCAATCGTTTGATGCGGCTTGCGACGAGCCGCGCCTCAGCACGGTCGCCTGCGAGTTCATTGCCTTTCCAAGCAACCGAGTCGGTGAACAGCAGCTCAACGTAAGGAGGATCAGCGCGCGGCTCGTCGTCGCTTCCTCCGGCAATCGCGGTCCACTCAACACCGCTGGCAACGTGAACCTCTGAAAAGGCAGCGTTGATTGTTTGCAGAATCTCAGGCCGCGACCGGTAGTTGTGCGTTTGTCGCAGGCGACGGCCTTCGCTCTCGTGGATCGCGGCGGCCTCAATGAAGAGCTGGAGATCGGCGTGCCGCCAGCCGTAGATCGCCTGCAACGGGTCGCCGACCTGGAAGCGAGCTGGAATCCCAAGCGCATCAAAGAGCTCAAGCTGAAGCCCGTTGGTGTCCTGAAATTCATCGATCAGAACGCGCTTGAAGCTATCTCGATAGCTCGCGGCAACAGCCTTATGGTCGACCAATAGGTCCCGCGCCGCGAAGACAACATCGGCGAAGTCACAGCCGCCATTTGCGCGCTTGAGCGCCGCGAACTGATCTCCGTATGCGACCAACAGATCGTTGAGCAGCGAGATCCAGCCGTCGGAATCGGTGCCCTCGCCAACCGCGGGCAGTTGCGGCGAGCTCGCTCCTGCGCTTCGCATCTGGTCGTAGACGCGAGTGATCTCGGTCTGCAAATTGTCATACCAATCCGCCGCAAAGAGTTCGAGCGCTTGCTCCGCGCGCTCGCCAGCCAACAAGCTTTCAGCCGCCGCCTGGAAGGCAGCGCTGCGATAACCGATCAGGTCAATCTCATCGATAACAACGAATGAGGGGTCGACCCCGACCAGCAGCGCGTGGCGCCTCAGCAGCCGAGCGCAGAAACCATCGATCGTCGAGATCCACGCACCATCGAGCGCGGCGACTGCCTCCCTAGCCCTCTGGCTTCCATCTGCAAGCTCAGTGAACCGGCGTCGGATTCGGTCCCGCAGTTCAGCTGCCGCTTTGCGCGTAAATGTGATCGCAAGGATCTGATCGCACTCCAGAAGCTCGCCGTCGTTGTCACCTTCGAGGACGTCGCGGACGAAGCGCTCAACCAACACCAGCGTCTTGCCGGCGCCGGCGCTGGCTTCGAGCAGAAGCGGCTGGTCGCGGTTAATCGTCGCGGCCACTTGCTCAGGGTTCAGCTCACCGTGGGGGCCGAGCATGCACTCGCCGTCGTATAGCTGGATTGGCTCTTCTCCGGCGGTCATGGCTTGCTCCGGCAGATTCCCGGGAAGGCGCAACCGCCATCGCGGCTGTATGAGCACTTCGCCGGGTCTTGCGGCTGCAGCTCGCCGCGGCCGATTCTCTCAACCGCATCGACCGCTAAAGCGCGCGCCTCAACGAGAAGCTCGGCAAACTCATCCTCGCCGATGCGATCGGTCCGAACGATGTCTGAACGGTTCTCATCGGCTTCGCGACCGATCGCTCCGCGCGGGCGCCCGTCGGCCGGCTTGCCTACCCGAACGGGCTGATAGAGCGCCCCTACTACTTCGACGTCCGGGTTCCGCGAGCCGTAGACGAGTGCGTAGAGCGCATTCTGGATCACGCCTTCTGAAAGCCACTTTGCTGCCGGCCAGTTCTTTGAGACAGATCCGGTCTTGTAGTCGACGATGATGGCTTGCGCGCCTTGCACGTCGACGCGGTCGATCTTGCCGCTGAGGACGAGTCCATCGCCAAGGTCAGCAGGCTGCTCGTCGCGCATCCCAAAGCTAAGTTCGAACTGGTCTGGCGCAAATTCTGAGCCAGCGACAGCCGCTTCTGAAAGGTAGGCAGCGACCGCGCGTTTGATTCCCCGTCGCTGAATCTGTTCTTTCAGTGGGTCGGCGAAGAATGGTTCGAGCCCAGCGAGAATCGGATCGATCAGCCCAAGGGCAGCGCTCAACGTTGTCTCGCTCAGCCGCGTGCCGTCCTTGTGCAGGCGTTCAAAGAGCTCCTGAAGCACGGTGTGAACTGCTCCACCGTAGGCCAGCTGGTCGGCGTCAGGTTCGAGGTTTTTGGGCCGCAGGAAGTTGTCGACCAGCCAGGCCATTCGGCAGCGCAGATAACGCTCCAGCGACGTCGCCGACCAGATGCCGCGCGCGCTCAATGCCTCGATCGCCTCCGGAATGGACAGCTGATATGACTGCTCATCGGCGCGCAGAGCCGGCAGCGCCGCAAGCGCAAGTTGATAGTCGCTTGGGGCAAGACGCTCGTCACCCTCAGGCCAATCGATCTGGCCGAGCGCGCGGCGCAGCAGCTGCGCGCGGGGCTGAAAGAGGTCCTCTATGTCATCGAGGAAGAGCGAGGCGTTCGCTAGCTCGCCTGCGTCGCTGCGAACGTGATGGCTATAGATCAGCAACTTCGTTGCGCGCGACAGCAGAGCGTGAAGCAGATGCCGTTCGGCAGCAATCCGGTCAGGCGGGCTGCTCGGCCAAAGCGCGCTTAAGCCGGCGTCGAGTGCCGCCCGGTTGATGCTGCGCCGTGCAGCGTCGTCGAGGAATGGATCTTCGGCTCCGCGCTGCGGGAAGAGGCCTTCTTGCATCCTGGCGACTATCAGCGTCTCGACACGGCGCGCGCGCAGCGAGAGCGGCAATGCGATGCTGACCGCGCCCGCCGCCAGCGACTCGCCGACGTGGAGTTCGCGATCAGCGAGTTCGCTGATCAGTCGCTCGGCCCCCGGCGCGAACACGGACTCTTTGTCGGTCAGCCAGTCGAGCTCATCTAGCGCGACGATTAGGTCACCAAGTGCCTCAGCGTTGATCTGCTGCTCGCGGTCGAGGATCGGCGCATCGCCAACGCCGTCACCGGTGCTGCCGGCGAGCACCCTGCGAGCGAGCTCTGCGGCGCGCTGATAGCCGGCCTGCGGCCCTTCAGCAAGTGCCGACCGCAGTGAATCGAGCGCAAAGTTCGCGTCAAACCGTGTGATCTCGAGCCACTTCGCTTCGGCCTCAGCCAGATTGGCTAGTCGGCCACGCAAGTGTTCCCGCTCCAAACGGTCAACCTGCCATGCGTACTTCGCAGCTCCTACGCCCGGCGTCCTGAGCCAGCCAATCAGCGCGGCAATGAGACCGACTGACTTCGCCGATTGCGGGTCTTCGCAGAGCGCGCACGTGAACAACGCGAGCACCCCTCTGACAAGCGCCGTATGACCGATCTTGACCCGTTTGCGGATCGCGATCGCGACGTCGGCAGCGGCAAAGACCTCCTCAATCAATGGCGCCGACTGATCGAGATCACGAACCGCGACGGCGATCTGCTCAGGCGGCGCGCCAGCGCCAATCAGCGCCGCAGCCCTCGCCGCTACAAGCTCAATCTCGGCTCTCTCTCCGCCAGCCTCAAAGCGCTCGACAGCATCTGTCGGGTCGATTGCCGCTGGTTCAAGCTCGAACAATGCCCTTTCGAACGCGTACAGCGTGTCGGCGCTGTGCCCAAAGTAATGCTGCTTGCTCGCCTCGCAAGTAGTGACCGAGCCAGCTGCCAGCTCGACCAGCTCCTCGAAGATCAGCTCGCGACCTTCGAACGCCGCTCGCTGTTCGTAAGGGAACGAGACAGTTACCGGCGCGGCGGCAATCTCGCTGAGCATCTTGATCGTGTCGATCTGGCGCAACTCAAAGTCATCGAAGCCGTAGAAGGCGACCGGTGCCCCACGCCAGCACTCCGGGTTCTGCGCGAGCATCTCGAGTAGCTCAGCGACGTAACTAGATTCGTCGCGACCGCCGATAGCTTCAAGCCGGACGCGGTATGCGCGGTAGAGGGTCGCCAGCTCGGCACCGTAACCACCGCGACCGTCTGGGCTCGAGTCCCACGCCTTCATTACCTCGGCAAAGCGAGCAGGACTAGCTCTCACCTCACCGAGCTCATCCGACAGGCCAGCCAGAGCGGCAGCGAAGCCGCTGCTATGGGCCGCGGCTTCAAGGAGCGATAGCTGGCCGGTATCGAGAGTTTCATCGACGACAACGCGAGCGATCCGCTGCAGAACGAAAGGAGAGAGAGGCCGAGGGTCGAAACCTGCGCGCCGCGCGATCATCTCCCACAATCCGCGGAAGTTGGTTACGCGCACGGCATGCGTTACGCCGCGCCGCGCGAGATCACGGCGCAGCAGGTCCGAGTCAGCAAGAGTCGGTGCGACGAGGACAGGATCGAGTCCCGCATCTGCTGCAGCTCCGACCTCAAGGAGCACAATGTCCGCCTTGCCGGAGTTAACCGGCCCTGTAATAAGTTTCAGCGGCATTCGAAGATGGTCGCCGCCGACCGGTAGAAACTGACGCGCCTAAGGCGCAGGCTCAAGCGGCCTCGTCGGCAGAGTCGCCGCCGCTGGCCTTGGAGGCCTTTGCGGCCTCGGCCTCGGCGATCGCGTCGGCGTCGGCTGTGGCGTCCTCGGCGGCTGGCGCCTTCGCGCCTTCCTTCGCCCAAGCCTCATCGAACTCAACGCGCCACTTGCCTTCCTCGGACTGCTGCAGCGCGAGCTTGGCGCGGAACGAGCGGCCGCTGCGGCCCTTAAAGCCCGCGACCTGCTTCTCGGTGCGGCCGGTAGTGATCAGCTCACGCGCAATTGCTGCCGGGAGCTGCTTGCCAACCTTGCCCTTCCAGATCACAAAGCCGCAGCCTGGATCCTCGCGCGCCCAGCAGGAGTAGCCCTTGCGGTTTTCGATGATGTCGGCGCCGCAGACCGGGCACGGCCCGAGGTTGGCGCGCGGAATCTTGACGTCTTTAAGCTTCGTATCGAGCTCGCTGATCGTGCCGACCGCGAACTCCTTGATGTCGGCCATGAACTTCTTGCGCGTCTCTGTCCCCTCTTGAATCTGGCCGAGCCGATGCTCCCACTCTCCCGTCAACGCTGGCTCGGTAAGTGGATGGCCGTCAAGCAGGCGAATTACGTTCATGCCCTTCTCGGTCGGGACGAGCGCGCGGCCTTCGCGCTCGATGTAGCCGACGTCGATTAGCCGTTCGATGATCGCGGAGCGCGTTGCCGGCGTGCCGATTCCAGATTCCTTCATTGCCTCACGCAGCTCGTCGTCGTCGACAAGCTTGCCGGCCGTCTCCATAGCGCCCAGTAGCGAGGCGTCGGAGTAGCGCCGCGGCGGCTTCGTCTCCTTCTCGAGCGCCTCGACTTCGGCGGTGTCGACCTCTTCTTCGAGCTCGAGCTTAGGCAGCGTCTGGTCGCGCCCTTCGTCCTCCTCGGCTGCGCTCTTAGCGCCGTCGGCAAGCTCGCCGTAGACGCCGCGCCAACCCGGGACGATCAGGACCTTGCCGCGGGTGCGGAAGACGTGCTCGGAGACCGTTGTCTCGACGCGCGTGTTCTCAAACTCGGCGTCGGGATGGAAGATCGCGAGAAAGCGGCGGACTACGAGGTCGTAGATGCGGCGATCGTCGGGGCCCATTTTCTCAAGGTTGTGCTGGGCGTTGGTCGGGATGATCGCGTGGTGGTCGCCAACCTTCTCGTCGTTGACGACGCGGCCGAGCGGCAGCAGGTCGAGGCCTGTGACGTACTCTGCGGCCGCGGCGTACTCGGAGTCGCGTCCAACCTGCTCAGCGGTTGGCTTGATCTCATCGACCATGTCGGTCGTCAAGTAGCGCGAGTTAGTCCTTGGGTAGGTGAGCGCTTTGTGCTCCTCGTAGCAGCGCTGCGCCGCGCCGAGCGTGCGCTTGGCTGAGAAGCCGAAGCGCGTGTTGGCGTCGCGCTGGAGCGATGTGAGGTCGTAAAGCATCGCTGGCTTTTCGGTCTTCTTCGTCTTGTCGAGCTTCGTGATTTTGCCGCGCTGCCCCTTGACGGCTGCGACGATCTCGTCGGCCGAAGCCTGGTTCTCGATCCGCGGCTTGGCGCCAGCGTGGTAGCGGCCTTCGTACTTGCGGCCGCCATCGGCTTCAAACTTGGCGTCGACGAGCCAGTAGGCCTCAGGGATGAAGGCGCGGATCTCTTCCTCTCGTCGCGTAAGAATCGCCAGCGTTGGCGTCTGCACGCGGCCGAGTGATACAGCGCCATCGAATGATGAGCGGAGGCGGATCGTTGCTGCGCGGGTCGCGTTCATGCCGACGATCCAATCGGCCTCGGAGCGCGAGCGGGCAGCCTCCTCGAGCAGCGCGAACTCACTTGCCGGGCGTAGATTCTCAAGTGCCTCACGCATTGCCGACTCAGTCATCGAGGAGAGCCAGAGCCGCTCGACCGGCTTCTTCGAAGCGGCCTTTTCGTAGAGGTAAGCGAAAATAAGCTCACCTTCGCGGCCAGCGTCGCAGGCGTTGACAACGAGATCAACTTCGTCGCTGCGCAAGTATTCGCGGACGACCTTCATCTGCTTCTGCGAGCGCTCGTCGCGAACTTCGAGCTTGAACTTGGTTGGAACGATCGGCAGATCGGCCATCCGCCACTTCTTGAACTTCTCGTCGTACTCTTCTGGATTGGCGAGCGAAACAAGGTGGCCGATCGCCCAGCTGATGATGTGGTCGGGGCCTTCGAGGGCGCGTGATCGCTTCTCTCCAGTGCCGGCTTTCTTCTTGAACGGGCCGGGCAGAACGCGGGCAAGGTCCTCCCCCACGGAAGGCTTCTCGGCGATGATTAATGTCTTACCCATCGCGCCGCAGCGTAGCGGCCTGCCCGACGGGACCGAATCTGACCACCGCAATAGTTACCTTAGAAACATGATCGTGCAGGAGTAATGAGCGAGAAGCCAAACCAGCCACGACCGAAGCGATCAGCGTCTTCAGAGCGCTCGAAGTCGGAGCCCACAGATGCGCAGAAGCGCAACGATCTATTGCGTCGGCGTGCAATTCCGGTAGCAGTTGTTGCCGCGCTGGCATTTCTGTTCGGAGCGATCGCTGGCGCCTCCTCTGGAGCAGCCGGCGAGAGCGAGGTACGCGCCTACGCCCAAGCTTGGTCGAAGGCCGACTGGGCAACGATGCACGCGCAGCTAACAACGCAGGCGCAGAAGAACACGCCGCTGCTCGACTTCGCGCAGTCGAACCGAACGACGCTGGCGACCGCGACGGCTGCCGAGCGCTCAGTTCAGGCCGGCGAACCGGAGCATGCCGGCGACGGACGCTGGAGGGTTCCGATCACCGTCCGCACAAGGATCTTCGGCACCGTTCGCGGCAACGTGACACTGCAAACCGTCGAGGACGGTGAGAACACGAGGATTGCTTGGATCCCTTCGAACGCCTTCCCTGAGCTGAAGCCAGGGCAGCAGCTGACCCGCAACACGGCGATGCCGGAGCGCGGCGCGCTGCTGACCAAGGACGGCCAAGTGCTGGCCGAGGGAGCTGCCCGAACCTCAGCGGTGCCAGCGATCGCCGGCGAAGTGGTTGGCCAGATGGGCGCAATTCCGGCCGAGCGGGCGCTCGAGATCAACGCTCTCGGAATCCCGCCCGACGCCCCTGTAGGGGTCTCCGGCCTTGAACTGATCTTCCAACCGCAGCTGGCAGGGTTGCCGTCCGGCACGCTCAGCGCCGGAAACCGCGTGATCGCGCGCTCAGCAGGCACCCCCGGCGAGAAGGTACGAACCACGATCGTGCCGAGCGTCGAGCAGGCCGCGATCAACGCGATGTCGGGTCGCCAGGGTGGCGTTGTCGCACTGAACCCGCGCAACGGGGCGATCGAGGCATTTGCCGGTCAAGCCTTCTCGCTGCTCCAGCCACCGGGCTCAACCTTCAAGGTCATCACTACCGCTGGCGCGCTCGATGCTGGCGTTGCGAGCACGGATTCGACTTACCCGTTCATGTCAGGGATTGAGCTCTCCGGCTTCCGCATCTCGAACGCCGGCGGCGAGGTCTGCGGTGGCACGCTGGCTTCGGCCTTCGCGGAATCTTGTAACTCCGTGTTCGCGCCGCTAGGCGCAAAGCTCGGCTCGACGAAGCTGGTCGCCGCCGCTCAGCGCTTCGGCTTCAACCGCGCCTCGCCGATCCCAGGAGCGGCCCAGAGCACAATCCCGCTCGAACTTGGCGACGAGCTCAACATAGGCTCGTCGGCGATCGGCCAGGGCCAGGTGCAGGCCAGCGCGCTACAGATGGCTCTCGTCGCCGCAACGGTCGCGCGCCGCGGCCGCCTCGTAACTCCGACGCTTAGCCAAGCGACGGCAGACAAGACGAAGTCATCGAGCGGTGTGCAGGTGATGAAGAACACGACCGCCAGAACGCTCGAGCAGTTCATGATCGGCGTCGTAAGCAGTGGCACCGGCACAGCCGCGGCAATCACCGGCGTCGCCGTCGCCGGTAAGACGGGAACTGCCGAGCTACGTTCGCCAAGCGAGAAACCGGAAGACACCGACGCTTGGTTCGTGGCCTTCGCTCCGGCAGGCAAGTCGAAGATCGCGACGAGCGCAGTCGGCGTGATGTTCGTTGCCGCTGGCACCGGCGGCGAGACAGCCGCGCCCGCCGCGCAGGGTGTGCTCAGCGCAATGCTCGCGCAGAACTAAACGTCGAGTGTGACGCTGGCCTTCTCATCAGGCAGAGCGCTGCTACGGATTTCAAATTCCAGCGGCCGGTAGTCAAGCGCTGAATTCGGCAGCTTGAAGATTAGGATCGCCCCGGCAGTAGGCAGGTTCGCTGCGACACTGTTGGGGTTTGGATACTCGCCACCATT
>JBIHZY010000199.1:0-2835 GCA_044240185.1 Solirubrobacteraceae bacterium | reverse complement strand
GCAGGTAGCTGACGAAGACGTCGACGACGTTGGTGTCGGCAACCCAGTCGTAACCCCAGACGAGTTCCAGCAGACGCTGGCGTTCGAGCACGATTCCAGGGTTGCGAGCAAAGACTTCGATCAGTTCAAACTCACGACGCGTGCATTCAAGCTCGCGGCCGCCCCGCTTGACCGTCCGCGCCGATGGGTCTACGACAAGGTCGCCGACCGTCAGCGCGTCCTGAAACTCCTCGCGCTGCTCCGGCTCGGCGCCAGCGCGGCGCAGCAAAGCTTGGAGGCGGGCGATCAGCTCCTCAACGGCAAACGGTTTTACGAGGTAATCGTCGGCGCCGGCCTGAAGGCCTGCGATGCGGTCGTCAACTTCGTCGCGAGCGGAGAGAATCAGGATTGGCGTTTTCACCCCGTCAGCCCTCAGCCTTGCGCAGACGACACGGCCATTTAGGTCCGGCATCGTCACATCGAGGATGATCGCCGCCGGCGCGCGGCGCGCCACGGCTTCAAGTGCTTCGCGCCCGCCGGACGCGCACTCAACGCCGAAGCCCTCGAGGCGCAGTGCGCGCTCGAGGGCTTGGCGAATCGGAGCCTCGTCATCAACTACGAGGATCGGCGGGTTTGATTCAGTCACAGTTCCGCCAGTATCTCGTAACTAACTGCTAGTTCATTCCCATTGGGCCTGCAACACCGGCCGGGCCACCCTGACCGCGTGGGCCGTGCTGCTGGCCTGCCGGGCGGGCTGGCTTCGTCTTCTTCAGCGCAGCTACAACAGTTGCCTCAGGCAGGTTGAGCTTTGCTGCGAGAGCCGATGCGATTGCTGCTGGGCCGCCATTAGGGCCGCCGCGATGTCCACGCGCGCCTGGTCCACCGGGTCCACCGGCAGGGAGGTTCGAGCGGTCGCAAGTTAGCTCAGCGCCTTCGCAGGCGATGATCGCCGTGCGCTGCGCGGCCGTCAGCTTGTTGGCTGCAACAGCGGCGTCAAGCTTGTCGCTCTTGACTGCGGCCATCGCGTCCGAAAGCTGCTTGGCGCTTACGCCGAGCTCAGCTGCGAGTGCGGCCTGGTGAGCCGTCTTCTGGGCAGTGCGCTTGGCGAGCATTTCCGACATCGTCGGAGGTGGGCCAGTCTGGGTCTGTGCCTGAGCGCTGTTGGTCTTGCCGCTGGAAGTCTTGTTCGACTTCTTGGTTGCGCCGAAGCCAACGGTGGCGAGCACCGCTGTCATTGCCATTGCCGCCACGAAAGCGGTGAGTAGTGAGCGTTTCATGGTTTCAATTAACTCCTTGATGGTTGGGGGGTGCCACCATCATGGGGTTCGAGTCTTAAAGAAGCCTGAGAACCGCGCAGCCCCTGCTCAATCTTCGATGTGGACTACGAGCTTCCCGGTGTTCTCGCCGGCAAAGAGCATGTTCAGCGCGGCTGGAAGCTGATCGAAGCCTTCGACAACGGTCTCCTCGCTGCGCAGCGTGCCAGCGGCGACCATCGCGCCGAGCGCCTCAAGCGCTTCGGGGAAGCGGGCGTAGTAGTCAAGGATGATGAAGCCCTTCAGTGTTACGCGCTGCACCAGAAGGTTGCCGAAGGTGCGCGGGCCGGGCGCCGGCTCGGTGTCGTTGTAGCCGGAGATCAGGCCGCAAAGAGCGACGCGGGCGTTCATGTTCAGGCGCGAGAAGACGGCCTCCATGATTTCGCCGCCGACGTTCTCAAAGTCAACGTCAATCCCGTTCGGCGTCGCGGCCTTCAGCTGCGCTCGCCAGTCGTCAGCCTTGTAGTCAACCGCTTCGTCGAAGCCGAGCTCGTCCTTGAGCCAAGCGCACTTCTCAGGGCCGCCAGCGATGCCTACGACGCGGGCGCCGCGCTGCTTGGCGAGCTGGCCTGCGACCGAGCCGACTGCTCCGGCGGCGGCTGAGATGACAACCGTTTCGCCTTCCTGCGGGTCGCCGATCTCCAGCATTCCGAAGTAGGCGGTGCAGCCTGTCATGCCGAGCGTTCCGAGCAGCGTCTGCGGCTCGACCGGGATGCCTGCCGGAACTGTCATCAGCGGCATCGCGGCGCTCGTGACCATGTAGTCCTGCCAGCCAGTCAGGCCGGTGACGATCGCGCCGACGGGGTAGTCGTCGCTCTTCGATTCAATGACTTCTCCGAGCCCGAGCGCGCGCATCTCCTCGCCGATCCCAACCGGGGGCAGGTAGGTCGGCTCAGCGCCGATCCACATTCGGTTCGTCGGGTCGATCGAAATCCACTTGACGCGCACCAGCGCTTCGCCGTCGGCGATCGTTGGGATCTCTTCTGTGACGAGGTTGAAAGTCTTGTCATCGACTGGCCCTGAAGGGCGTTCGGCGAGTAGGAAGCGGCGATTGCCTTCGGACATGTGTGGCCTTTCGGTTTTTAAGGGGAGAGTCGCTCGGTGACCCAATGGCCACCGTCATTACGACGATAAACGAAACGGTCATGCAGCCTGAACTCGCCGGCCTGCCAGAACTCGATTGCTTCGGGCCTGACGATGTAACCGCCCCAGTGCGGAGGGCGCGGAACGTCATCGCCTTCGAAGCGCGCGCCGGCTTCGTCTACGCGCGCGAGCAGCTGATCACGACTTTCGATTACCGATCCCTGTTCCGAGGCCCAGGCGCCGATCCTTGATTCGCGCGCGCGGCCTTCAAAGTAGTCGTCGCTCTCCTGATCGCTTAGCTGATCGACGCTGCCGTGGATCAGAATTTGGCGACCGATCTCGCGCCAGAAGAAGAGCAACTGCGCGCGCGGGTTATCGGTTAGCTGGCGGCCCTTGAGGCTGGTGCGGTTGGTGAAGAAGCGGAAGCCATCGTCGCCCACGCCGCGCAGCAGCACTGTTC
>JBIHZY010000198.1:0-2851 GCA_044240185.1 Solirubrobacteraceae bacterium | reverse complement strand
GCAGCGCCGCGTAAGGCGCCGGGTTACCGGCGCGCAGGCGCCGGTAGGTCGCGAGCGGGTCAATCGCGTCTGGCGAGCTGAGCTCAGTCGTCAGACATACCTCGTAACTCTCGCCCTCTTGAATCAGACGGCGTGACTGGGCGATCCGTTCGAGGTACTCGGATCGCTCCTCGCGCGCGCTGAAGACGGTCGGCGCGGGAGCAGGCGGCGCTGGGGGCGCCGCTTCTACGCCGAGCACGCGCAATGCCTCAGTTGTGCTCTTCAGCCATAGCTCGGCCGCTTCGTCGCCGTCGCGGTCGGCGAGGGCGAGTAGGTGGACGCGGCGCTCGTGATGGTCGAAAGCGATCACGCGGTCGCAGAAGAGCAGCCCTGCGTCGGGCAGCTCCGAGCTGTGTGTCTTTGCCGCGCCGCACTCGGCGCCGAGCTCATAGCCGAGATAACCGGCGAAGCCACCGATGAAACCGAATGGCAACTTCGGCCCTTCGGCCTGCAGCCGCTCAAGCTCGGCGGCGCAGTAACTGAAGATCGATCCCTTCTGCTCGCGGATAGTGCCGTCGCTCTGTTCGACGCAGATCGTCTGCGCCTCGCTGTCGGCGCTGACGATCTGGCCGAGCGGCCCATCGGCGGTTGCGATGAACGAGAAGCGCGCGAGGCCAGGTTCGGCGCGCGCGCTGTCAAGCCAGATTGCGTGTTCGCGGTCGCCGTAGCGCTGCTCGAATACGGTCTCCGGCTCGCACCACTCGCCGAGACGCAGGTGGTGAACGGCGACCTTCGAGCGCTCGCGCGGCGCGGCTGCCGCAGGTGAAGAGACGAGCGCCGCCGACGCTTTCGCTGGGCGCGGCTGGGCGAGCGGCCGCTCAAGACGCGCGAGCGACAGGTTGCGGAAGTTCTCGATCAGGCGCAGCCCATCCTCGGTGCAGACCGATTCAGGGTGGAACTGAACGCCCCAGAGCGGCCGCTCGCGGTGCTCAATCCCCATCACGACGCCGCCGCGACTGCGCGCCGTCACGCGAAGCTGCTCGGGCATTTCGCTGACGACTAGCGAGTGGTAGCGGACAGCCATGAACGGCTGCGGCAGCCCCTCGAAGAGCCCTTGCTGCTCGTGCTGGACGGCGCTGAGACGGCCATGGAAGAGCTCGCGCGCATAGTCGATTGTGCCCCCGCAGACGTGGGCCAAGGCCTGATGGCCAAGACAGACGCCAAGCACCGGAATCCCCGACTGGTCGAGCGCCGCGAGCGAAATCCCTACGTCACGGGCTCGTTCAGGGCGGCCCGGCCCGGGTGAGATGACGACGTTGTCGAACTGCTCGCTTGCCAGCAGGTCGCCCCAACTGGACTCGTCGTTGCGAACGACGAGCGGCTCGACTCCATTGACCTCACCCAAGAGATGGAAGAGGTTGTAGGTGTAGGAGTCGTAATTGTCGATCAGCAGCGTGCGCATCGGGTCCCCGCGGCTCGAACTTGCCGCAGGTGAAGCCTAACTAGATTCGGCCTGATTCCCGCACGAGCTTGCGCGAACAATGTATAAGTGGACGATCAACTCGGGGGAGAGAAGATGAACCGTCACGCCAGCAGTCGCTACCAGCGCCGCACAGTTGCGTCATTGACAGCAGCATTCGCGCTGATCGCGCTCGCCGCACCGGCAGTCAGCAGCGCCGGTCAGTGCGACAACTTCGACAACTCTGTCTGTCTGCAGCCGTGGCCGAACAACCAGTTCGCGAAGAAGGACAAGTCAACCCCAACCGGGCTGCGCCTCAACCTGCTGCGCTCGAGCATGCCCGCCAACACGAAGGGCGTGAAGATCGACCCGACCGATATCAACCGCGCCGACGGCTTCAGCCCCGGCAGCTACGTCAGCGTTCGCGTTCCCGGCCTCGATACTCCTGCTGCCTTCACGGCAAGCAAGTTGGTTCCGCTGACCGACATGGCGCAGTACGCCGCCAAGGGCGCGCCGGCCGTGATCATCGATGCCCAGACGGGCCAGCGTCAGCTGATCTGGGCCGAACTCGACGCGCAGGCTGGTACGGCAGCGAAGACCAACCTGTTGATCCGCCCCGGCAAGAACTTCCTTGAAGGGCACCGCTACATCGTCGCGCTGCGTTCGCTGAAGTCAGCGAAGGGAGCGACGCTGGCAGCACCGGCTTCATTCCGCGCCTTCCGTGACAAGAAGAGCGGCGGCGGAGCGCGCCGCGCCGTGATGGAAGACATCTTCAAGCGCCTTGGAAAGGCAAAGATCCCGCGCAAGGATCTCTACCTCGCGTGGGACTTCACCGTCGCCAGCGAGAAGTCGCTCAGCTCGAGGATGCTGAAGATCCGCAACGACGCCTTCTCGCAGCTCGGCGACAAGAACCTCGCTGACAACAAGATCGCCGGCACTTCGCCGAAGTGGACGATCAACGAAGTCGTTGACTACACCGAGGCCCAAGACCCGAACCGGATGCGGCGCATCAGCGGCACATTCACCGTTCCCTGTTACCTGAACAAAGCCGGCTGCCCCGCCGGCGGCCATTTCAATCTCGGCAAGGACGGGCTACCGGTCCAAACGCCTGGAAACACAATGGAGGCTCGCTTCCTCTGCAACATTCCGCGCTCAGCGAAGCAGAACGGCGTTGTATCGCCGATGGAGCCAACGATGTACGGCCATGGACTGCTTGGTGACTACGGCGAGGCGAACTCGCTCAACGTTCGTCAGTTCGGTTTCGAGAACCGGATGATCGTCTGCGCGACCGACTGGAGCGGGATGGCCGAGGACGACATTGGCAACGCGGTCAAGATTCTTCAGGACCTCTCGTACATGAACGAGCTCGCCGACCGCGACCAGCAAGGCTTCCTCAACTTCATGTACCTCGGC
>JBIHZY010000197.1:0-2853 GCA_044240185.1 Solirubrobacteraceae bacterium | reverse complement strand
CTCACAGGCTTGCTTCAACCTGCCGCAGCGCGCGGCCGAAGAGCTCGACGATCATCACAGCTTCATCCTCTGTGATGTTGACGGCGGGCTTGAATTTGATGACATTTCCATTGGCTCCGAAAACGGGGCCGGTCCGGCCGACGATAAGTCCGTGCTCAAGACAGGCGCCCATGACCATGTCGGCCTCCTCGTTGGCTGGCTCCTTCGTCACGCGGTCTCGGACCAGCTCGACACCGATCATCAACCCTTCCCCGCGAATGTCGCCGATCAGCTTCGAGTCCGGCTCCAGTTCGGCAAGCAACTCCATCATCAGCTGCCCGATCCGTTCGCTGTTGGCGGGGAGATCGTCGCGGACCATCAGCTCCAACATCGCCAGAGATGCCGCGCAGGCGACCGGATTACCGGCCTGTGTGAATCCGTACTCCCAAGGCAGCAGCTCCGAATACTCCGGGACCGCGATTGTCGCTGAGAGCGGGAGGCCGCCGCCAAGCGCCTTGCCCAAGATGATCATCTCCGGCTCAATCCCGTGGCGCTCCGAGGCGAACATCGGGCCGCAGCGGCAGAGAGCGCCCTGCACCTCGTCGACGATCAGCGGGACGTCATGGTCCTGGCAGATTCCATGAACCTTCTTCAGCCAACCATCCGGCGCCGGGACCATGCCGCCATTGGCCTGCAACGGCTCGACGATGACCCCGGCCGGTCCGTTGATGTGGCCACGCTCGAGGGCAAAGTCAACGAGGTCGGCGCAGGCCAGATCGCAACTCTCTCGCTCCAGCCCGAGCGGGCAGCGGTAGCAGTAGTAGTTCGGCACACGCATCTGGCGCGGGATGTAGCGGTCGAGACCGGCATTGGAGCCCTCGACCATTCCCGGATGCACGTACGTCAATCCGATCGTTGCGAATGTGCGGCCGTGGAAGGCCGCGTCGAGGCAGACAAAGTCGCTACCCCCAGTTGTCCGCATCGCGAGATGCATCGCGCCCTCAACCGCCGCCGCGCCGGAGAGCGCGTAGAGAACCTTCTCGATTCGCCCCGGCGCCAATTCGGCAATCCTCTTCGCCAGCTTGGTGCGGATGTCGCTGTCGAAGACCGGAGATACGTAGTCGATCTGATCTAACTGGTCGATAATCGCCTGGCGCACTTCAGGGTTACGGAAGCCAAGGTTGAGCACCCACTCGGCCGAGATCGCGTCGAGGTACTCCTTGCCATCACTGTCGGTTACATGAAGCCCTTCTCCGCCATTGAAGCCAAGATCAACGTCGCCCATGCACTTGAGCACGAACTGATCTGACTCGTCGCGAAGCTCCTGCCCTGCCGCGCTATGTGGTCGCTGTGGATCGGACATTCTCTTGATCTCCTCGCCTGGGGACGGAATCGGCTAGCTCGGCAGGTACTCAGGCTTAGGTAGATCCCAGTGGCCAGAATTGATGCCCTCAGTGTCACGGGGCTCACGCGAGAGGTCAAACTCGACTAGGTACGGGCCGCCCGAACCGAGCGCCCGTTCCATGGCGCCGTCGATCTGAGTCACGTCGCTGACCTTCTCGGCCTCGCAATTGAATGCTTTTGCAATCGACACAAAATCGACCGGCATTAGGCGATCGTCCTCGCGGGCACGGAACTCGACCGAGAAGGCGCGATCCTCGCCGAACATTCCACGCTGGAAATCACGGATCGAAAGCCAGCCTGTGTTGTTGAGGCAGGCGATTACGATGTCGCTGCCAAGCTCAGCAGCGAGGGCCAACTCCTGAATCGTCTGCTGGAGGTCGCCATCGCCAGCGAAGCCGATCACGGGCACATCGGGCTTGGCGAGCTTGGCACCGATCGCCGCAGGCATCGTGTAGCCCATCGTCGAGTAGCCGCCAGGAGATAGCCATGTTCGCGGCTCATAGGTAAGGAACTCTTGGAAGGCCTGGATCTGCGGGTGGCCGGCCGAAGCGATCGCAATTGTCTCGCGCGGCGTGAGCCTGCGGATCTCGTGCAGGACGCGGCTCATCGAGAGGTTTTCTGTCCAACGATCCTGCTGGGCAGCGCGCCAACGCTCACGCCACTCGGCGATCTCAGCGACGTACTCTGAACGCTCGCAGTCTTCCGGGCCTCCACGATCGTTGATCGCATCAAGCAGGTCAGCTAGTCCTGATCGGGCGTCGCAGACCGCACCAACTTCGGTTGGGTAATTCTTTCCGATCTCAGTTGGGTCGATGTCGAGGTGGATGATCTTCGTCGGTGGAATCGAGAATGATTGCCCCGGCTCATAAGACGAGCAGGTCTGCTCGGCAAAGCGCGTCCCGACAGCAAGGATCACGTCGGCTTCACGCGTCATGTGGTTGCCGACCATCGTCCCATTCGATCCTGTGTGCTCCGCCGATAGCGGGTGGTCTTCTGGGAACACACCCTTGCCCATCATTGTTGCCACGACCGCCGCTTGTAGTCGATTTGCCACTGCCCGCAACTGCTCCGAGGCCTCAGCCTGAATACAGCCGCCGCCCGCGAGGATCACTGGCCGCTTGGCGGCAAGCAACAGCTCGGCGGCGCGGTCAAGAGCATCGGGGTCCGCGCGAACCGTCGTCACCTGTGGATGCTCTGAGGGTCGCGGCATCTCAGTCTCGATCGCACGCGCCTGCACATCCATCGGGATCTCAAGATGAACGGGGCCCGGTCTTCCTGAAAGCGCCCAAGTGAAAGCTCGGGGCAACACGTCGGGAAGAAGCTCGGTGTGCTGAACGTTCCAACCCCGCTTCACCATCGGAGCGATGATGTCGGGGAAGGCGTTCTCGCGGCCGCGCTCGAGCTCCTGCAACACGCCTCGGCCAGCGAAGTACGTCTGGGGGCCTCCCGTGAACGAGATCATCGGGATCG
>JBIHZY010000196.1:0-2874 GCA_044240185.1 Solirubrobacteraceae bacterium | reverse complement strand
AAGCCGTTGAACTGGACGACGCCGCTTGTCCATGCTGCGAGCGGCGTGCCGCACTTGGCAAAGTGGTCGCTCCCTTGGTGGTCACGTGAGCCACCGAAGCGCTGCATTTCGCTCGCTGCCAAGGTGTGCGGACCGCGAATTGGGAAGAAGCCCTCGAGCATCTTGAACTGCGTGTCGCTGCCAGCCTTCGCCTTGGCACTCACGCTGCCCAATTCGTTTAGCCGCAGCACGTAGGTGCCACTTGCGGCTGGCTTCTTGCCGACGAAGCCATTCCAAGCTACGGCTCCGTCGCCAGACTTAACGAGCGGCCAGCTGCGCACAATTTTTCCGGTCCTACCGCTGACGGCTTCGACTCGCGCGCCAACCGCCGCCGCGCTGCTCAGGTGGTAGCTGAAGTGAGCTGCGCGCTTGCCGCCGGCGATCAGCTTCTTAGAACCGCTTGCCTCGTCGGTCGCGGGCAGCCCGGCAACGATCTTCACTGGCCGGGGTGCGGTTACGGCGGTGCCGATCGTGCCACTGATGCGGATCGCGCCGCTCTTCGCGCGGCTTGGCACCGTGACAGTTATCGCGGTCGGCTGGGCGGCGCGAGCTGAAAGCTTGACGACGATGTTGTCGCGGCTGCCGCTGGAGCCGGCGAAGGTGACCTGTTGCGCGCTTTGAAGGTTGCTGCCGCTAACAGTCATCAGTTGCCCGGCGGCGCAGCTGCCGGCGGGCTGGAGTGGGCAGGCAATCGACGAGACCAGAGGTTGGCCTGGAACCTCAGCGCCGCCGGGGCCGCTGGCAGCGATCGCAACAGGCGCACCGAAGGCGAGCAGCAGCAAAAAGGCCGGGAGGCCTCTGCGAAGCAGGGGGGAAGTTGAACGCTTAAGTACTGGCACGAACCGCTGACCACTCTTGTTTGTGCCTACGAGGTGAGCTGACGGGCGCGCGCTTTAAGAGTCTGCGCGGCGCTCCGAACTGCGAGCGCTTAGCCCCAACAACCTGGTTCCCCCGCTCGCGGCCACACTGGGTGGCCACGACTCGGCTGGTCTTTAACTCTCTAGAGGGTAGCGAGCTGACCCCACGTAAGGCGCCGGTGCGGGCGCCGCGGCACTCCCGATCGTCAGTAGGGTTGGTTGATGGAAAGCGAAGCTGGCTCAACGACAATGTTCCACGGCGGGCGCCTCGTAGCGCGGAGGCTGAAGCAGTACGGGGTTTCGAAACTGTTCACGCTCTCCGGCGGCCACCTCTTCTCGATCTACGACGGATGCCGTGATGAGGGGATTGAGATCGTTGACACGCGCCACGAGCAGGCAGCAACCTTCGCCGCCGAAGGCTGGGCCAAGGTCACGCGCCAGCCTGGCGTTGCAGCACTGACGGCCGGCCCGGGCGTGACAAACGGGCTCAGCGCAGTCGGTTCGGCGCTGCAGAACCAATCGCCGATCATGGTTCTAGGTGGCCGCGCGCCGGCGCTGCGCTGGGGGATGGGCTCGCTTCAGGAGATCGACCACATTCCATTTGTCGCGCCGCTGACGAAATTCGCCGCTACGGCGGAGAGCCCGTCCGCAATCCCCGGACTGATCGACGAAGCACTAACGACCGCGCTGGCGCCGCATTCCGGGCCGACCTTCATCGACTTCCCGCTCGACATCGTCTTCTCCGAGGGCGAGGACTCGCCCCCAGCCCCGCCGCTGCCCGACCCCGAGGCCGAGCCAGCCGCGGCAACTGGGATTGAGGAAGCGATCGCTCTGCTGGCCGCGGCTGAGCGCCCAGTGATCATGGCCGGCACCAATCTCTGGTGGGGCCACGGCGAGAAGGCACTGCTGGAGCTAGTTAACGAGCGACGGATCCCCGTCTTCCTCAACGGACTAGGGCGCGGATGCGTTCCGGCCGACCACGAACTCTTCTTCGCCCGCGCCCGCGGCCAGGCGCTTCAGGAGGCCGATGTCGCTGTCGTGATCGGTGTGCCGATGGACTTCCGGCTTGCCTTCGGCGGTTCGTTCGGTGAGCAAACGAAGCTGATCGTCGTTGACCGCGCTGAGCCGCTGCGCCCGAACCCGCGTGAGGTTGCCGCCGAGTGTTATGGAGGCGTTGCCGCGACGCTCGATGCGCTACGCGAGGGAACCGGCGGGCTCGAAGACGCAACCGGCGCTTGGGCCACAAAGCTGCGTGAGATCGAAGACGAGAAGCGCGCCGCCGAGCTGCCGGAGCTGGAGGATGACCGCGCGCCGCTGCACCCAATGCGGATCTACCACGAGCTAAACCAGTTCCTTGACCGCGACGCGATCGTGATCGGCGACGGCGGAGATTTCGTTTCGTTCGCAGGCAAGATGATCAACTCTTATGAACCGGGCTGTTGGCTCGATCCTGGCCCGTTCGGCTGTCTTGGCTCGGGGACCGGCTACGCGCTGGCGGCGAAGCTCGCCTTCCCTGACCGTCAGGTAGTCCTGATCGTTGGCGACGGCGCCTTCGGATTTGGCGGCATGGAGTTCGACACGCTCGCCCGCCACGGAGTCAACGTCGTCGCGGTAATGGGGAACAACGGCATCTGGGCGCTCGAGAAGCACCCGATGGAGTTCCTATATGGCTACTCCGTTGCCGCTGAGCTGCGCCCCGGCACGCGCTACGACGAAATCGTCACGACGCTCGGCGGTTACGGCGAACTGGTTGAGAAGCCAGCCGACCTGCGTCCCGCGCTGGGGCGAGCCTTTGCCTCCGGCCTGCCAGCGCTCGTCAATGTCCTTCAGGACCCAGACGTGATCTACCCACGCAAAGCGAATCTCGCCTGAGCTGAGCGCCTAAGGGTTGGAGGCGGCGTCGAGCGCGACGCCGTAGAGGATGTCGTGCTCGGAAACTTCGACCTCGTCAAGCCCGAAGGCCTCGATCACTCGGACG
>JBIHZY010000195.1:0-2887 GCA_044240185.1 Solirubrobacteraceae bacterium | reverse complement strand
CAGACCGCCGTGCTGATCGAGACGCTGGTTGCGCTCGGCGCCGACGTTCGCTGGTGCTCATGCAACATCTTCTCGACCCAAGATCACGCCGCAGCCGCGGTTGTCGTTGGGCCTGAAGGAACCGTCGACCAGCCAACAGGCGTTCCCGTCTTCGCTTGGAAGGGTGAGACGCTAGAGGAGTACTGGTGGTGCACCGAGGAGGCCGTCAACTGGCCTGACGGTGGCCCGAACATGATCCTCGACGACGGTGGCGACGCGACGATGCTGGTCCACAAGGGTCGCGAGTTCGAAGCCGCTGGCGCCGTGCCAAACCCGGCCGACGCTGAGTCGGAAGAGTTCCAAGTATTCCTTGGGCTGCTGCAGCGCTCGCTGACTGAGGACGCTCAGCGCTACACGAAGATCGCCGCTGGCATCAAGGGCGTCACCGAGGAGACGACGACCGGCGTTCTGCGCCTAACGCAGATGGCTGAGAACGGCGACCTGCTGTTCCCCGCGATCAACGTCAACGACTCGGTCACGAAGTCGAAGTTCGACAACCTCTATGGCTGCCGCCACTCGCTAGTTGACGGCATCTTCCGCGCCACCGACGTGATGCTGGCCGGTAAGACGGCCGTCGTCTGCGGCTTCGGCGACGTCGGTAAGGGTTCGGCTGAATCACTGCGCGCACAGGGTGCCCGCGTGATCGTCACCGAGATCGACCCGATCTGCGCGCTCCAGGCCTCAATGCAGGGCTACCAGGTCGACACGCTCGAGAACAATCTCGATAGCGCCGACATCTTCATCACGACGACAGGCAACCGCGACATCATCACGGTTGAGCAGATGGGGCGGATGAAGCATCAAGCGATCGTCGGCAACATCGGCCACTTCGACAACGAGATTGACATCGCTGGGCTGATGGAGCTGAGCGGCATCGAGCGCAACAACATCAAGCCGCAGGTTGACGAGTGGATCTTCCCCGGCGGCAACTCGATCATCATGCTCTCGGAAGGACGCCTGCTGAACCTCGGCAACGCGACCGGTCACCCATCATTCGTGATGTCGGCCTCGTTCACGAACCAGACGATCGCTCAGATCGAACTGTTCACAAAGAACGACGAGTACGAAAAGCAGGTCTACGTGCTGCCTAAGCACCTTGATGAGAAGGTCGCGCGGCTCCACCTTGACGCGCTGAACATCAATCTGACAGAGCTGCGTGACGACCAAGCCGCTTACATCGGCGTGCCGGTCGAGGGCCCGTACAAGCCAGACAGCTACCGCTACTAAGGAGTTAGTCCTGCCCAAATCTGACGTTGCAGACTTGACCCTCGCGGCCTCCGGGCTGGCGAGGATCGAGTGGGCGGCCGGGCAGATGCCGGTGCTCAGCCGCGTCGCCGAGCGCTTCGCCGCCGAGCGGCCGCTCGAGGGGGTAAAGATTGCGATCTGCCTCCACGTCACGGCGGAGACGGCGAACCTAGTACGCGCGCTATCCGGCGGCGGCGCTGAGGTTGCGCTCTGCTCGGCCAACCCGCTCTCAACTCAGGATGACGTTGCCGCGGCGCTGGTGGACCACGACGCGATCGAGGTTCACGCAATCCACGGCGAGACGCTGGCCCAGTACCACGAACACGTTGCCGCGCTCGTTTCCGCCCGCCCGCAGATTGCGATCGATGACGGCGCCGAGCTAATTGAGGCGCTCCACGGTGGAGATGATCCGCCCGCGGCAGAGATGCTCGGGGCGACCGAGGAGACAACGACCGGGCTGGTGCAGCTGCGAGCGCTTGAACGCTCCGGCGGACTCGCTTGCCCAGTAATCGCGGTCAACGAATCGCGCACCGAGCGAGCCTTCAACGACCGTTACGGAACAGGGCAGTCAACGATCGACGGAATCCTCCGCGCCACCAACGTTCTGCTGGCCGGCGCCGTCGTAGTCGTGATCGGTTACGGCTGGACCGGCAAAGGCATCGCGCTGCGGGCCAAAGGGCTTGGCGCGACGGTGATCGTCTGCGAGGTTGATCCGCTGCGCGCGCTCGAAGCACGGATGGAGGGCTTCGAAGTGATGCCCGCGCTCGAGGCGGCTGCCAGCGGCGACATCTTCATCACCGTCACCGGAGGGCGCGAAGTACTGAGCGAGGAGCACTTCGTCGTGATGCGCGACGGCGCAATTCTCGCCAACGCAGGCCACTTCGACGTTGAGATCGACCTGCCAGCGCTGGAGCGCGTTGCCGGCTCACGCCGTGAGGTACGCCCGCTAGTTGAGGAATTTGAGATCAACGGTCGCCGAATCAATCTCTTGGCTCACGGCCGCGTCGTCAATCTCGCTGCCGCCGATGGTCACCCCTCGGCCGTGATGGATCTCTCGTTCGCCTCGCAGGCACTTGTTGTCGAAGGACTCGTCAAGGCCGCTGAACCGCTCAGCGCCGCAGTTCATCCGGTGCTGGAAGAGGTCGATCGCGAAGTCGCACGGCTCAAGCTCGACGCGCTCGGCGTCGCGATCGACTCGCTCAGCGATCAGCAGCTCGCCTACCGGCACCTCTTCTCGCCGGCGCCGCACGACGGCTGAGCGCCCCGCGCTGTGCGACGATGGCGGTCGTGAGCGACGAAGCGACAGCAGCGGCAATCGCCAAGCTTGAGGCCGACGGCGCTGCCGCGGCAACGGTTGCCAGCTTCGCCGGCCAGTTGCAGCGGCTCGCAGCCGGCGATCTGGGGATGCTGGCGGAATCCGAGCTTCAGCCGGTCGCCGAGCTGCCAGACGCTGAGCGGCTCGCAGTCGACGAAGAGGCGATCACGGCTCTGCTCGATCAGACCGTCGTGATCAAGCTCAACGGTGGCCTAGGGACGAGCATGGGGTTGGCCGGTCCGAAGTCGCTGTTGGAGGTCAAAGATGGGCTCAGCTTCCTCGACATCA
>JBIHZY010000052.1:0-10240 GCA_044240185.1 Solirubrobacteraceae bacterium | reverse complement strand
TCGACTGGCCCGAATTCTTCGCGGCGCTCGATGCGGTCGGCTATTCGGGCGCGCTCTCGATCGAGTTTGAGGCCTACTCCTACTACAAGCAGGTCCTTGGCTCGGACCCGAGTGCCGCAGCAGTCTTAGCCGCAGAGCAGGCACGCGCATTGGTTGGCGGTGGGCCCTGATGATCGGTGTTGCTGTCGTTGGTCTCGGCGAGATCGGCCAGTTCCACCTGCCAGCGGTCAGGCAACACCCGGACGCCAACCTCATTGCGGTCTGTGACCTCGACATCGACCTCGCTGCGCGCTCAGCGCAGAGCGGTGAGATAGCCAGCGATGATCTTGCCTCGCTTCTGGAGCGGCCAGATATTGACGTTGTGGACATCTGCCTCCCTCACAACCTCCACCTCCCGGTCGCGCTTGAGGCGCTTGCCGCTGGCCGCGATGTGCTGCTTGAGAAGCCGATGGCAATCGGGCTCGCAGGCTGCCAGGAGATCCTCGACGCCGCGGGCGCTGCCGGGAAGCAGGTCGCTGTCTCGCACAACCAGCTCTTCTACCAGCCGCACGTCAAGCTCATCGAGCTGGCTGCGTCCGGCGCTCTAGGCCAGCTGCAGACAATCCGTGCGCGGCTTGGCATCGGAGGCAAATACGGCGCCTGGCGAACCGACCCCGAGCGCGTAGGCGGCGGATTACTAATGGACGCTGGGGCGCACCGGATCTACATGCTGTTGGCCCTTGGCGGCGCTGTTAGGAATGTCAGCGCGGTGATGGACAATCCACGCGCTGAAGATCGTTTCGTCGTGACACTCGAATTTGAGAGTGGCGCGATCGGCGTCGCTGACGGCTCCTACCACGGTCCTGACGGGGTATTTGATGACCGGATTGAGGTCTTTGGTCAGCTCGGGTTGGCAGAGGTCTCCGGTTGTGAAGCGTTCTTTGAGGGATACCTCCCTGAGGGTCCGCGACTGCGCCGCTTCGAAGATGGTGTGTGGAGTGATCTCGCGGTGTCCGGTTCGTGGGATGAATCGGTCCGCGATTCGGTTCAGGCCGCGCTCAGCGCCTTTGCCTCGGGAGCCGTTCCGCCCGTTGATGGCAGGGCAGGCTACGAGACAATTCGCGTCATCGAGGCCGCATATGAAGCCGCGCAGAGCGGCTCTAGCGTCGAGCTCTAAACCGGATACGAGCGAACCCGCAGCGGCGGCGCCGGTTCGTACTCTTCGACCGGGCGGGCGATTACCTGGTGGACCGAGAGGCGGCTGCGCTCGAAGCCGAGTGCGGCGCCGTAGTTGTGCAGGCGCCAGACGCGTTCGCGTTCGGGGCCGATCTCGGCGATTGCTGCCTCGCGGTCGCTGTCGTGGTTGATCGCCCAGCGGCGCAGCGTCTCGGCGTAGTGGGGGCGCAATGACTCGTCGTCAACTAGTTCGAAGCCGGCGGCCTCGATCGCGCTAATCACAATTCCTTGGGTGTGCAGTTCGCCATCAGGGAAGACGTAGCGCTGCGTGAAGCTCTTCGGGTGCATCTGATGGTCCTCGCCGACGCGCACGATTCCGTGGTTGAGGAAGAGCCCATCCTTGGCGATTAGGCTGCGCGCCTGCTCGAGGTAAATCGGCAGGTTGTCGCGGCCGACGTGCTCAAACATGCCGACGCTTGAAATCTTGTCGTAAGGGCCGTCATTGACCTCGCGGTAATCCTGCAGGCGAACTTCGCACTGGTCCTGCATCCCGGCTTCAATGATGCGCTCGCGCGCCAGCGCGGCCTGCTCCTCGGAAATCGTCACACCGACGGCATGAACGCCATAGTTGTGTGCTGCGTAGATCATCAGCGAGCCCCAACCGCAACCGATGTCGAGCAGCCGGTCGCCAGGCTTCAGCTCCAGCTTCTTGCAGATCAGATCAAGCTTGCGCGTCTGCGCCTGATCGAGCGTGTCTTCAGGCGAACCGAAGTAAGCGCACGAGTAGACCATCGTTTCGCCGAGCATGCGGCGGTAGAACTCGTTCGAGACGTCGTAGTGGTGCGAGATCGCTTCTTGGTCGCGCTGAGCGCTGTGGAGGCGGCCCTGCAGCTTGATCTCAGCCTCCGGCGCCGGCGGCTGGCCGCGGCGCAGCAGGCCGAGCTTGCGCGCCGCTTTGAGTGCCGGAACGGCGTCGGTCGCCTTCAGCGGCGCGTGGCGCCACTTTTCGGTCAGGTCGAGCGCCAGCTCAAGGTCGCCGTCAACCTCAAGTTCGCCTGAAACCCAGGCCCTTGCCATCCCTAGTTCGTTCGGCTCGCGCACCATCCGCACCAGCGCGTCACGCTCGGCAAAGCGCAGCGTCGGTGAGTCGGGGCGAGGGTTCGTCGGTGGCAGCTCGCTGCCGTCCCAGAACGCCAGCGTGAAGGCGCGGCCGCCCTCGGAGCGACTGTCGAGCAGCCCGACCAGCTCAGCTAGCTCAGCGGCTACGCCGGTCGCGGCGCCGGTTGGAGAAATTTTCGGAGAATTTGAAGTAGTGGCCATAGTCAAAATCTATTAGATCGCTAGCCGCTTTGCTTAGACGAGTCCGCCGAGCGCGCGGCCGATGACGATCGCTGCGAGGCCGGCAAAGAGACTGAGGAAGATGTTCAGCGCCGCTGCCTGCGGGTGACCTTCGCGCGCTAGTCCGTCACTGTCCGCCATCCAAGCCGAATAGGTCGTGTAGGAGCCGAGCAGCCCGCCGGCGAGCAGCGTGAGAGTTGTGCCGGTAACCCCAGCCCCGAGCAGCATCCCAACGAGCAACGAACCGGCAAGGTTTACGGCCAGTGTGCCGACGGGGAAGTGGTGGCCGCTGCGCTCAGCGACGGCAAAGACGGTCAAGTGGCGGGCGACAGCGCCGACGCCGCCGAGCGCCGCAAGGGCAAGAATCGCCAGCGCGCTCATCGGTTGCCCTCGCCGCGCGCGGAGAGGCGCACAGTGATCAGAACGGCGAGCAATCCGGCGACGATGCTTACGGCGGCGTAGCTGAGCGCCAGCGCGCCGTGGCCACGATCGAGCATCTCGAGAAGCTCACGCTGCATCGTCGAGAAGGTCGTTAGGCCGCCGCAGATGCCGGTCGCAAGGAAGGCGCGCAGGCGGCTCGGCCCGCTCGCCGGGTTGGGCATCCGGACGAGAATTACGCCGAGCGCTGCAGCACCGATTACGTTCGCGATCAGCGTTGCCCAGCGCCAATCCGCGCCGCTAGAAGGGAGCGCCTCCGCGAGGCCAAAACGCGCGAGCGTGCCGAGCGCGCCGCCAAACGCGATCGCCAGCCACAGCTCCGCGCCGCCGCGGCGCACCTGCGCCGGCAGCGCCAGCGGATCGGTCGAGCGCCGCGGGCTGTTGGCAGGGGAAGCGGACATCGTCGTCGCAGCCTAGGAGTCGCTGCGGGTCAGGTGCCAGTCACCGCAGAGATCGCACCGATAGGGGGTGAAGCGGTCACCAAACTGCGCGCGGTCAGCGGCGGCGTGGGCGCGGGCCTCTGCTTCGCTGGTGAAAGCGCGCTTGTTTTGGCACTTGTCGAGCCGGTTCTGCTTTGCAGTCTGCTGGCGCGAAAACCAGTCTTCGATCCCGTTACTCATTCACTCATAGTTACAAGCAGGTAGCCGCAACAGCGATTACGATCAGCCAATGCCCACTAAACGTAGCTTCTCCATCTCGTTCGCTCTAGTCGCAGCACTGGCGCTGGCAGCCTGCGGCGGCAGCGACACAGCCAGCACCAGCACGCCTTCGACCGTGACCGACAACGTCACCAGTACCGCGACCGAGGCCAGCGCGCCAGTGACGACCGGCGCTGAGATCACGACCGGCAGCGCCAGCTGCACAAAGGCTCAGATCGAGAAGGCCGTCAGCGACCTCAGCAGCGCCGATTACCCGAACGCTGCCCTGGCGACCGGCGGTGGGCCGTCATACAAGTGCGCCGACGGATGGGCGGTCGGCTTTGTAGATGTTGGGGAGGGGACAGAGCAATACACGACAACCGTCGTCTGGCAGGCCGAGGGCCAATTCTGGGTGCCACAGGACCGTGGCAAGGTGTGCCCGAAGCCTTCGCAGATCCCGACCGCGATCTACGACCTCGCTTGTAACAGCAACTAGCGCCGCGCCAGCGGTGCCGTCCCGCGCGGCGATCACACTTTTTTGATGAGCGTAGACGTCATCGATCAGCTAAACGGCGAATCACGCGAGACGAGGCTTGAAGTAGCCACGGCTGCACTGATAATGGCCCTGCTGCAGATTTCGCTCAGCGTCATCAGTTTGAAACATGGTTGGACGCTGTGGGGTCTCGGCGGCTGGGTTTGGCTGATCCCAGTTGTTCCTGAGCTGCTGTTGGCGATCATGATCGGCGCAGAAGATCGAGGCGGCAACATCAATAAGGCCGGTGAACGGCGGAATCTCGTCGTAGTGTTTTTAATCGTTGCCAGCGGCTTCAATGCTTCTGCGCTCGTGCTGCTTAGTGTGGAGCTCTTTACCGGCGACGTGAAAACCGGCGGCGAGTTGGCGGTTGAGGCACTACTGATCTGGTGCACTCTGGTGTTGACGTTCGCGATGCTGTTCTGGGATCTCGATGGAGGTGGGCCGCGAAGGCGGGCGTGTGAGCCCGATGGCCGGCGTGATTTCCTCTTCTCCGAGATGACTGCTGCGCCAAAGTTGGTCGCGCCAGGCTGGCACTCTCGCCTACTTGACTACAGCTACCTTTCGTTCACGACGGCGATCGCCTGGAGCCCCGCCGAAGTTGTGCCGCTGAGTCGCAAAGCAAAAGTGATGATGGCGCTCGAAACGGTGCTCTCGGTGCTGACGATCCTGCTTGGTGTTAGAGGTGGTACTTACATCATCGGCTGAAGCTCGTGGGGCGGTCGCGCTGCCGCTGGGCTACCCGTCTGATTAGACTCGCTCGAATATGAGCAAGCCAGAACTAACTAGCCGCCACCGCGACACCGTTGAGGAGATCTTCGCTCACCCGACGAGCCACAACATTGAGTGGCGTCACGTGATCACGCTGCTCGAGCACGTTGGTGAGGTAACCGAGGAGCACAACGGCAAGGTCAAAGTGACGCTTGGGCCGGAGACCGAGGTTTTCCACCGGCCGCGTGACAAGGACATCGACGTGCAGATGGTTGTTGACCTGCGCCGGATGCTGACTAACGCCGGTTACAACCCTGATGGCTCCCCCGCCGTTGAAGACGAAGCGACCCGCGATCACGGCGACGGTCGCTGGGGCGCGCCGTAAGCTGACGCACCCCAGCGCTGCGCGAGTTGCGCGCCGCCTGTTGCTCTAGTTAGTCGTCGTCGTGTCGGTGCCGTTAGGCGTTACCTCAACGCCGCCGGGTGGAATCATTCCTTGGCGCTGACCGGGGCCGCCAACGCCGGGGCCGCGCTGGCCGTCTGCGCCGGGGCCGCCCTGGCCGCGCTGGCCGCCGCCACCCATCTGACCTTGCTGCGGGCCGCCATACATCCGGCCGCCATCGTGCTTGCCGCCGCCACCGCCGCCACCGGCGTTGAGCGCTACGACCAGCGCGATGATGCTGAGGATCAGCGCGAGCCCACTGCCTACGGCGAGCAATACCTTCTGAACTGGATCTGACATCTGCATTCTGTGAATCCTTTCTCTCCGCCCGTAGGCGTTTGACTTGATCACCAGTGAAGGGCCGATCTCTTAAGCAACTCTGAGGCTGCCGCCGACGCCGCAATAGACTGGTTGGCACAGAGTTGATGCAGTCTTGAAGCGCTTCTCACTCAACATCAGCGCCCCTTCGCTTGCGGCCTTCGCAGCCGCCAGCGCACTCCTGCTCGCCGCCTGCGCCGGCGCTGAGTCGACGACGAGCAATGCGAACGAGTCGGCGGATACGCCCACGACGACCGCAACCACGGCGGCAACGACTGCGACTGCGACGAAGCGTTCGACCACGGAGGCAGAAAGTGCGCCGGCCAGCGGCGCGAGCGGCGGCCGCTGCAGCGACTTCTCAAACCAGGCCGACGCCCAGCGCGCCGCCAACACGCGCGACGCTGACGGCGACGGCGTTTACTGCGAATCGCTCCCCTGTCCGTGCCTGAAGAAGGGCGCGTCGAAGCCGACGGGGACGGCCGCTCCTTCCAACCCTGAAGCCGGCTGCGTGAAACCCTCCGGCGTCCAGCAGATCGGCTTCAGCGCGACGAAGTATCCAAACATCCGCCGCCACTTCCTCGCCGCCGTGAGCGAAGGTTGGCCGTCAACGTTGGTTATAGAGCGGCGCGGCACCGACGCCCGCCGTGACCGGTTGTTACCGGGGTACGCCACCAGAGCTGGCTACGACCGCGATGAATACCCACCGGCAATGGGCCGCGGGCGCGGCTCGGCAGGGCTTACGCGCGGCGCCAACCCGGTCGGTTGGAGGGCCAGCGTGAGGCTCGTTCCGAGAAGCGAAAATCGCTCGCACGGTTCGGTGATGGGGATCAAGCTACGGCGCTTCTGCAGCGGCACGCGCTTCAGCTATCGCTTCTACTAGAGCCTCGCCGCAAGCGCGATCGGGCCGAATGTAGACTCGCCAGAGATGGAACTCTTCGGTGAAATAACTCCCGACCGCGCTCTACTCGTGGTCGCCCTACGAGAAGAGGGAGAGCATCTCCACGAGCTCGGCCTTCCGGTTCTCGTGACCGGCGCGGGGAAGGTCCGCGCCGCCGCCGCGACGGCGCGGACGCTCGCCGACCAGCGCCCCGCGGAAGTCATCAACCTTGGCACCGCCGGCGCGCTAAAGGACGGCCTCGAAGGGATCCACGTAATCGGCCGCGCCGTTCAGCACGACTTTGATGGCGAAGCGATCTTCGAACTGACAGGCGAGCACTTTGGCGCCCCGATTGAGCTTGGCGACGGCCCCGGCCTAGCGACCGGCGACCGCTTCGTTGCCGACCCGAAGCTGCGCGAGCGGCTCGCAAAACTGGCCGATTTGGCCGACATGGAGGGCTACGCAGTGGCCGCCGTTGCGCAGGCAGTGGGCGTTCCAGTGAGGCTCGTGAAGATCGTCAGCGACGACGGCAAAGAGCATGCTGCGCGCAGCTGGAGCGACTCAATGGCCGACTGCGCCGAGCAGCTTGCGGCCTGGACTGCTCGCGAAGTTCCGTCTTAGGTCGCTGCGGCGGTCGCGAAATCCCAGCTTTCGGCGACTCGCAGGGCAAGCTATCGGAGCCAAACCAATAAGTTAAGTCAAGGAGCATCAGTGACCGAATACAAGGGAATGGCCGTCGAACGCGACGGCGAGAGCTACACAACGCGCCGCGAGAGCCGCGAAGCGCTTGTTTTGGCAACGCTTGATTTCGGCCCGCGCCGCGATCCAAAGCTCGATACAACGCTCGCTTTCTTCGATCACATGCTCGAGATGCTCGGCTGGTACGCCGACATCAACGTTGATGCCAGCTACGAAGTTCGCACTTACCGCCTGATGCACGTCGTGATGGAGGACGTTGGGCTTGCGCTCGGCGCCGCCGCCGGCCAGGCAATCAGCGATCGCATCGCCGACGGCGTCGAGTCGAGCGGCTTCTCATACGGAGTGATGGATGAAGCCAGCGCGCTGGCGCAGATCTCGTTCGAGGGCCGCGCCAACACGTTCGTCAAGCGCGGCGGCGCCGCATCGTTCGAGCGCGTCGAGGACGTGCTTTGTGTTGACCTCGTCGCCTTCTTCGAGGGCTTCTCGCAGGGCGCGCGCTGCACAATCCAGCTCGATCTCTTTGACGACAGCAACGATCCGCACCACGCCTGGGAGGCTGGCTTCCGTGCCTTCGCTCGCGCGCTGCGCGCTGCTTTCGTCGCCAACCCGCGCCGCGCTGGAATGACGGCCGGGGTTAAGGGAACGCTCGACTGATCATGCCGCGGCGTGTCTGACCAAGCGCCGATGCGCGTCTTAGCTTGGAGCGAGCTTGACGACGAGGCCCGCGAGCAGCTGCTCGGCCGTGGCGTTAAGGCGATCTTCGAACCGAAGCTGCGCGACTCTATTGCGCTGATTATCGAGGACGTTCGCGAGAACGGCGACGCTGGCGTTATTCGCGCACTGGCAAAGTTTGACGGCTGTGAGATTGCCGCAGGTGGGCTTCAGGTAACCGACGGCGAGTTCGCCGCGGCGCGCGAATCAGTGCCGGCAGTGGTGCAGGAAGCGATCGCCGAGGGGATCACAAACGTCCGCGCCTTCAACGAAGCGCTGACGCGCGAGCGTGAATGGCGGGTTGAGATTCAGCCTGGGCTGATGGTCGGCGAGAAATCAACCGCGATCGCAAGTGCTGGCCTTTCCATTCCAAGTGGCAAAGGCTCTTTCCCTTCGGTCCTAGTGCAGGTCGGTACGCCTGCCGTCGTCGCTGGAGTGCCGGAGATCGCAGTCGTCGTGCCACCGCTGCCGGGCGGCGCCGGCGAAGTCGATCCATCGGTGCTTTGCGCTGCCGACCAGCTTGGGATTAAGAAGATCTTTCGCGCCAACGGCCCGGCCGGTGTTGCGGCGCTGGCCTTCGGCACCGAGTCAATTCCAAAGGTCAGAAAAGTTCTCGGCCCCGGCAGTCCGCCGGTCCAGGCCGCGCAGATTGCCTGCCAGCAGTACGGCTGCCACACGCAGATGCTGCTCGGCCCATCGGAGTCCTTGATCATCGCCGACGACAGCGCCGACCCGCGCCTGCTCGCTGCCGACCTTCTCAACGAAGCCGAGCACGGCCCTGACTCAGCCTCGCTGCTCGTTACCGACAGCGAAGCGCTGGTTGAGGCAACGCAGATTGAGATTGCCAGCCAGATCGCCGCGCTGCCGGAGCCACGCCGCGCTTACGCTCACGCTGCGCTTGGCGAAAACGGCGGCGCGATTATCGTCGCCGACCTCACCGAAGCCGCGCTCGTAACCAACTGGTACGCGCCAGAGCACATGCAGATCGTCGCTCGCGACGAGGAAGCCGTGCTTGCGATGATCGATCACGCTGGCGAAGTGCTGCTTGGCCAGCAGACGCCGATCTCGCTCGCTAACTATGTGATCGGCGTTCCCGCCGCACTGCCGACCGGCGCCTTCGCGCGCGTGACCGGCGGCGTCACGGCCGAAACATTCCTCAAGAAGGTTTCAATCGCCAAGGCCGATGCCGGCGCTCTGGAGCGGCTCAGCCCTGCGGCGCTTGCGCTCGCCGACCACGAAGGCTTCCCTGCTCACGCAGCGGCGCTGCGGGCACGCCGAAGCGGCTCCTGAAGCGCGGCCTGCGCTCCCGCAGCTGAGCTCCGCGCTCAGTTCTGTGGTTCGTCGCTGGCTGGTTCAGCCGGAGCTGCTGGCTCGGTCGCTGGTGCGGCGGATGGGGGAGTCTGTTCGATTGATGCCGCTGGAGCGCTGGCAACCGCGCCGCGTTGCGCTTCCCAAACCTTATTTAGGTTCATCTGGAAGAGGTAAACCGCGATCGGCGAGAGGAAGAACCAAAGCAGTAGCCCGAGGCCAGCATCGAAGCCGTCACCGGCTCCGGTCAGGCGGCTGGCAGCATTCATCCGCTTGAAGACGTTGTAATGCGAGACAAACGGAGGCACGATGATGAAGACGCCGAGAGTTATTGCCACGACCGACTTGCCGGGGCTCTTGCCGCATTCGTCGCTGCCGCGCGACTCGCCAAGATCTTTCATCTCGCGGTTCACGAAGTAGTACCAGAAGAAGTAGTAGATCCCGAGCGTAATCAGCGTCAGCCCGACAACTCCGAGCGGGTTACGGATCTTCGCTGTTGCTGTGGTTCCAGTAATGGGTAGCTGTTCAGCCATAAATCTAATTTACCTGAGCTGCGCTCTAGCTGCTTTGCCGATCAGCATCGGTGTCGTACGTCCCTGCAGCGACATCCTCGACGACCTTGCCGCGTGGCACGAAGATCAGCGAGTAGATGAAAATCAAGGCCAGTACGCCAGCCATCACGTAGAAGATCGTCTGCGTTGACTGGGCGTAGGACGTTTGAATCCCCTTGAAAATCTCAGCAGCCTGTGCGCCGCCACTGGACCCGCCTTGCTGCGCGCCGCTAACTATGTCGGCTGCGATCTGGTCGGACTGCGCCTTCGGTATGCCGAGCTTGCCGAGGTTGTCTTCGATGTTGACCTTGTTCTGCGTTATTAGGATCGTGCCGAGGATCGCCATCCCCAATGCTGCGCCGTAGTTCCTGACTGTCTGCGTGATGCCTGTCGCTTCGGCGTAGCTGTCGGCCGGTGCGCGGTTGATCGCATCGGTGTTCGCTGGCCCGAGGATCAGCCCCATTCCGAAGCCGGCGATGATGATCGACCAGATCTGATCATTGACGCTGAAGTCGGTCATCT
>JBIHZY010000051.1:0-10272 GCA_044240185.1 Solirubrobacteraceae bacterium | reverse complement strand
GTGTTGCTCATTTGATTGCAATCCTTGGCGCTGCGCTGCGGGTAGGGGCGGGCTCGTTGCCTTCGCCGCCGAGGCTGCGCCGCAGTGCGGCCAGCTGCGCGCGGCTGTGCTTCGAGGACATCTCGTATTTGCAGATCGTGATGAAGAGCAGCGCAACTCCAACCATGGCGCTGTAGAAGGCGATCCGCATGTCGCCCGGCAACGAATCGCCAGAGCTGCTGAGCACGCGCGGGTGAATCAGCGGGCTGGCGAGCCGCACGGCGATGAAGTTGAGCGGCACGAAGACGCCGGCGACGACGGCAAAGACGGCTGCATAGCGGGCTTGACGCTCGGGGTCTTCGATCGAGAAGCGCAGCGGCTGGTAGGTGCAATAGAGCAGGAAGACGATCAGGAACGAAACCAGCGTCGGCTCATCCCAAACCCACCACTGCCCCCAGGCCGCCTTGCCCCAAATGGAGCCGGTGATTAGCGCGCCGATGCAGAAGATCAAGCTCTGGTGGATTGCCGTGTAGGAGCGCAGATCGTGGCGCGTGTCGCCACTACGTAGGTATTGGATCGCAAAGATGCCACCGAAGACAAAGCCACCGAGCGTGACGATCGCGAGCGGAACGTGGATGTAGAAGATCTTCTGCGAGAAACCTTGATCAGCTTCGATCGGCGCGTAGAAGAAGGCCAGCCCGATTGCGGCTGTCAGCACGATCGCGGTTGCAATCGCGTAGCCGGGGAGGCGTCGTCCGTAGAGGCTCTTTGTCGTTGGCACTGTTCAGTCTTCCACTAGATAATCGAATAGGGCGTATGCGAGTAGCCCGAAGATCAGATCGTACAACCCAAGCAGTGCCAGCCAGCGCCAAGCGAGCGTCCCGCCGCCAACAGTTAGCAGCGGCTCGCTGGCTTTCGTCACTGCGATCAGCAATGGAATCAATAGCGGTAGCGCGAGGATCGAAGTGATCAGATCACGCGCGCGGGTCTGGATTGCGATTCCTGCGATCAATGTTCCGACCAGCGCGATGCCAAGGTCGGCGAGCACGATCAGGAGCGCAAGCGAGGCCCACTGCGAGGCGTTTGGGGTCGGACCGAGCAGCAATACCGAGAAGATCACCGAGGCGAAAAAGCCGACGATCAGAAGGAAGATCAGCAGCGTCGTTGCCTTCGCGACTAGTAGCGCGGTGCGCGGCGCCGGCGCCAGCAGGAAGCCGTCGAGCCCGCCCTCCTCGCGGTCGGCGACGAAGCTGCGGCCGATTCCCAGCAGCGCAGCCAGCGCCAGCGTTACCCACAGAACGCCGGCAGCGAGCGCCCCTTCAACCTCATCGCGCCCGAGCGCGAAGTGGAAGATCACAAAGGCGCTTGCGCAGAAGAGCGCCATCGCCGTCAGCGTCTGCGGCGCACGCCGCTCGAGCGTTAGCTCCTTGTAGAGAACCGCACGCGTGGCGCTCAGCGTTGACGGTGGGCGTGCGGAGCTCATCGGTAGAGCTCGCCAATCTGTTCGGTTGTCACCTGTGCCGCTGGCGCGAGCAGAGTCGCTGCCCCGTTGCGCAGGCCAAGGACGAGGTCGGCTTCGGCGAGGCCGCCCGCCGGGTCGTGGCTGGCGATAACGCGCGTGCGGCCCGCGGCGGCGCCGATCAGCGGCTCAACCTGCTCGATCGCCGCCGGGTCAAGATTCGAGCGCGGTTCATCGAGCAGCAGCACCTGCGGCTCGTGCAGCACGGAGCGGCAGATTGCCAGCCGCTGCAGCATTCCTCGCGAGTAGCCGAATACGCGTTCGTCGCCGCGGCCGCTCAGCCCGGTCTGCTCAAGCAAGGCTTCGATCCGCGCTGCTGCGTCGTTGATGCCGTGCAGCTTGGCGTGATAGCGGAGGTTCTCGCGCGCCGTCAGGTCGCCGTAACAGAGCGATTGGTGGCCAAGGAAGCCGATCTTTGAGCGGACCTTCCAGCCCTCTTTGCGCAGATCGCTGCCAAGCAGGCTGGCTTCGCCTTCGCTCGGGCGCAGCAGCGTTGAGAGCACGCGCAGCAGCGTCGTTTTGCCGGCGCCATTGGGGCCAAAGACGACGAGCGTTTGGCCCTCACCGAGTGTTAGGTCGATGCCGTCCAGTGCGCGCCGTTCGCCATAGCGGCGCACCAACCCGGAGCAGACGACGGCCGGCTCAGTGCTCGCCATCGGTCCGCCCACCCTCGCGGCCGATGTGCCGGACCGCGTGGCCAAGGATCGGGGCGAGCACCGGGAAGGCCTCGCCAATCGCTTTCGGATTGCCTGGCATGTTGACGATCAGCGTGCCGCCGGCAACGCCGCTGGTTGCGCGCGAGATCGCGGCTGCCGGCGTGAACTGCATCGAGGCTGCGCGAAGCGCCTCAGCAATTCCGGGGACCGGTCGCTCGATCACTGCTTCGCTGGCTTCCGGGGTTACATCGTCAGGAGTGAGACCGGTGCCGCCGCTGGTCAGGATGATGTCGAAGTCTTCTGCAACCAGTTCGCGCAGCCGGGTCTCAATCGCTGTTTGGTCGTCGGCCAGCACTTCGCGCAGCTCAACTTCGCAGCCGGCCGCCGTTGCAGCATCGGCGAGCGCAGGGCCAGAGAGGTCTTCCCCTTCGCCGCGAGCCAGTGAGCTGGAGATCGTCAGGATTGCCGTGCGCATCGCTCGGCCCTAGGACCGCGTCCAGCGACCTGAGCGGCCGCCGCTCTTCTCAAGCAGCTCGACGCGTTCGATCATGACGCCGCGCTCGATCCCCTTGACCATGTCGTAGACGGTCAGGGCCGCTACCGAAACCGCAGTCATCGCTTCCATCTCAACGCCGGTCGGCCCGTGAACTGTGGCGCTCGCGGTCAAGGTGACGGTTCCGGCCTCAGCGTCGATCGCGCCTTCGACCTCAACGTGATCGAGCCCCAGCGGGTGGCAGAGCGGGATTAGTTCGGCGGTCCGTTTGGCGGCCATGATTCCGGCGATTCGCGCGCTGGCAAGTACGTCGCCCTTCGGTGCGTCGCCTGATGCGACGGCTGCTGCTGTAGCCGGCTGCATTCGCACGACCGCCCGCGCGATCGCCTTACGGTCGCTGGGCTCTTTGCCCGATACGTCGACCATTCGCGCTTCGCCGTCCTCGTTTAGGTGCGTGAGCCCGCTCACGCGGTCAGCCTAGCGTGGGGCCTTGGTTTCGCGCTCGGCTGCAAACAGATCACCACTGCCTCTGCGGCGACTCCAGTCCTGCGGCATACTACGCCGATGAAGAAACAACGCTCAGTAGTCGCTCTGCTCGCTCTCTCGTTGGCCGCCATCGGCCTCAGTGCCTGCGGCGCGTCGGACACCACGACAATGACGCTGCAGTCGGAAAAGGTCGTGCTTAACGACCCCACTGCCAAGGCTCTCGCCGATCAACCGTTTCCCGGATTTCACGCAACGCTGACTGAGAATGGCAAGGTTGTTGGTGCGCTCGTCGGGGTCCGGCAGGTCGCTCGGGACGCCGCTGACTTGAAGCTCTTAGCGCAGACGGTGAAGCCCGACGGATACGACTCGACCGTCGACGGCCAGTTCATGGCGATGTACACGATGCTGTTCGAGTTCGGCGACGGCAACCAGATCATCGTGCAGGGCCCTGGAATTCTTGCCCCCGTGACCAAGGGCAACCTCCCCGTCGGCACGCCGGTGGTCCGCGCGATTGTCGGCGGCACCGGCAAGTACAAATTCGCCCGCGGCCAATTGACTTCGACACCCAACGCTGACGGCACCTACAAACAGGTACTGGAGTTCAAGAACGACTAAGCAACCGGCGTGTGGCTGCGCTGCGCTGCGGCGATTAGGTCCTGCACTGCGGCCGCGTCGCCGTCACGGAGCAGCGCGATCGGGTCGGGCTCGCCGTTGACGATCTCTTCAAAGAAGGCCTTGCGGTCTTGATAGGTCGGAAGCGTCCCTTTGGCCCAGCCGCGCGTTTCGTTGAGCATGATCGCCAGCTGCGCGTACTCCTCGCCGAAGAGTTCGCCGATCTCGCGCTTCATCCGCTTCGCCAGCGCCGGTGATGCGCCGGCGGTTGAGATTGCGATCGCCAGCGGGCCGGTGCGGACTACCGCCGGCAGGATGAAGTTGCACAGCGGCGGAACGTCAACGATGTTGACGAGCATCGCGCGCTTCTCGGCGTCTTCGTAGATCCGAATGTTGGTCTCGGTTGAGTCGGTGCAGGCGATCACGATGAAGACTGCTTCAAGGTCCTCGGGGCCTGCGTAGTCGCGCTGCTCCCAGATGATCGAGCCTTCCGCAGCGAGCGCTTCAAGCTCCGGCCCGGCGTCGGGGGAGATGACGGTCACGTCACCGCCGCAGGCCAGCAGCCCTTCGCTCTTCTCGAGCCCCATCGCGCCTCCACCTATTACAACGCAGCGCCTTCCTTTCAGCTTCAGGCAGGCGATGTAGAACGGCGTTTCGAGCATGTCTTTAACGCAGGTCTGGTCACAGATCCCTTTGTTGTATTGGCAGACACACTCTTTTCCGGCGTAGGCAGCAGCAGGCATGGTCGCTCCAGCGTAGAGGTTCGTATCGTCTGTACGTATGGCAACCGCATCACAGTTCAGAGAGATTCCCTTCCGCTCGGCCGGTCCAGGCGAGGGCTACTTCGAAGATGATTCGTTGATCCGCCGCGTCAACCGCGAGCTGATCGTCGCCTTCTCCGGCGCACGCGCGCTGCTGATGCAGGCATCCCATCCGGTGATGTTCGAAGGTTTCTTCATCAAGTCCGAAGCGAAGGAGGCTGCGCACGCGCGGCTGGCGCGGACGGCGACGATCATGAACACGATCTACTTTGGCCGCCGCGACGACGCCGACCAGATGACCGAACGGGTTCGTGAGGTTCACACCCGGATCAACGGCGTGCTCGAAGAGCCGGCGGGCAAGTACCCCGCGGGCACGCCCTATGCGGCAGACGATCCGCAGTTCCTGCTCTGGACGTTGGCTGCGCTGGTCGACTCCGCCGACCGCCTCTACCGCCTCTATGTAGAAGAGCTGACGCGCGACGAGCGCGACGCTCTGTGGGGCGACTACCGCCTCGTCGGCAAGCTCTTCGGCCTGCAGGAAGATGAGATGCCGGCCACGATCGAAGGCTTTGACGCCTACATGACCGAGATGGTCGAAGGCGATCAGCTCTGGGTCACTGAGAGCGCACGCGAAGAGAGCCTCGCGATCGTTCTTCACCCGCCTGCGCCGATCTACATGCGCGGCCTCGTTGAGGCCGTCAACTTCATCATCATCGGCTCATTGCCGGCGAGGATTCGCCGCGGCTACGGCCTCTCGTGGGATCCTCTGCGCGAGACGATGCGGATTGGCGGCGCGGCGTACACCAAGCGCGTGCTGCTGCCGCTTTTGCCGCAGGTGATTCGCAACACGCCGGTTGCCGGCGGCAAGTTGCTGCCTGGCCCACCGCGCGCTACCGCCGCCGCTTAGCCGAGCGCCGGAAGCGGCGCGCCGAGCAGCGCTGCGATTGCGCCAGCCGCCGCAGCCAGCAGCAGCGTTGGAACAACGCCAAGCCTGCCGGCGAAGAGCAGCGCCGTCGCGACGGCGGCGATTGCCCACTGCCAGCTGAAGCTGAGGCCGGAGGCGAGCGGGATAAGCGCGCCGAAGATCGCTCCAACAGCGGCCGGGCCGGCGCCGTCAAGGAAGGCGCGCGCGTTGGCGTTGTTGCGCAAGCTTAGGAAGCGGCCGCCGCCGGCCATCACGAAGAGGAAGGAGGGGGCGAAGGCGACGAACGAAGCCAGCAGCGCGCCGCCAAGCCCGGCCGCTGCGTAGCCGACAACGGCGACAGTCTGAACGACCGGCCCCGGTGTGATCTGCCCGAGCGCAACGGCGTTGAGGAACTGCCCGTCGGTCATCCAGCCGTAAACGCGGACGGCGTCCTCTTGCATGATCGGCACGATCACGAAGCCGCCGCCGTAGGAGAGAGCGCCGACTTTGAGCGCAGTCCAGGCGAGCTGTGTTTGGGTCGAGAGGCTGGTCACGGCAGCGACCAGCAGCGCGACCGCTGCCGGCGCGCCAAACGATGAGAGCGGCGGCGCCTCGGCGCGGCGGATGATCAGCTCAACTAGGCCACAGCCGATCAGTGCCAGCACGACGAATGGCCCCGCGGCTATGACCGATATCGCGCCGACGGCGAGGTAGGCGACGGCTCGCCAGAGGCGCAGGCCCTCGTGCGGCGCGAGACTGCTGCGGCTTAGGTCCCAGCCGACGCGCAGCACGACGCCGATCACCGCCGCGCCTGCGCCTGCACCGACACCGCGAAGCCAGTCGGCCGGCGCGCTGCTGAGCGAGATTGCCACCAGCGCAATGATCATCACCAGCCCGGGGATGATGAAAAGAAGCCCTCCGATCAGCGCCGCCCACTGCCCGCCGGTGCGCAGCGCGCAGTAGATCGCAAGCTGCGTTGAAGCCGGCCCCGGCAGCAGGTTGCAGGCTGCGTTGGCGTGCTCAAACTCGTCCGGCTCAATCCACTGCTCACGTTCGACGCAGAGCTCGCGCAGCATTGCGACGTGTGCCTGCGGCCCGCCGAAGCCGGTGAAGCCGAGCCGCGCCCACTCGCGCGCGACCGTTCCGATCGATGTTTGGTGCGCCATCTAACGCGATGTTCGCACGGCGTTCACTCGTGCTCGTTTAGGATCGGTGAATGGATCAACTGGCCGACCACGCGACGCGCCTGCTCAGTCGCCTGATCGCGCACAACACGGTCAATCCGCCCGGGAACGAGCGCGCGCTTCAAGAAGAACTGGCAGCCGACCTCAAGGCGGCGGGCTTTGAAGTGACGCTCGTCGGCCGCACGCCAGAGCGGCCGAACCTCGTAGCGCGGCTGCGCGGCGCCGCCGACGGGCCAACGCTTTGCCTGCTGTCGCACTGCGACACGGTGCTCGCCAACGCCGAAGAGTGGACGCATGACCCGTGGTGTGGCGAAGTGATTGATGGAGAACTTTGGGGCCGCGGCGCGCTCGACATGAAATCGCAGACGGCTGCCGAGGTCGCAGCAGGGATTGAGCTGGCAAATAGCGGCTGGCGCCCTGCCAACGGGGATCTGCTGATCGTCTGCCTCGTTGACGAGGAGACCGGCGGCGCCGACGGCGTCGCCTGGCTCTGCGAGAACCATCCCGACCTAGTTCGCTGCGACTACTCGCTCAATGAGGGCGCCGGCGCTTTCTTCGAACTTGGCGACGAACGGCTCTACGGCGTCTGTGTGGCAGAGAAGGGCGTCTGCCGCTTCACGATCACGACCGACGGCGTTGCCGGCCACGCCAGTAATCCACGCTTCGGTGACAACGCGCTGCTAAAGCTGGCGCCGCTGATCACTGCGCTCGGTGAGTGGGATCCGGTCTACGACCTGACCGACGGCGCCAGCGCTCTGATGACCGATCTTGGCGCGCCGGTTGAAGGCGACAACGTCGGCGCCGCGCTTGATCTCCTGCGTCAGCGCGAGCCGTTGCTGGCTTCCTTCGTCGAGCCGATGCTCGGCCTGACTTTCGCGCCGACGATGATCTCGGCTTCAGCGAAGATCAACGTGCTTCCCTCGCAGGCCGCGCTGCGTGTCGATTGCCGCACGCCGCCCGGCCTCGGCGAGGAACTGGTTCGCAAGCGCGTTGCCGAAGTTATCGGCAGCGAGGGTTACCGGCTGGAGTTCACCGAGCAGGCGATCGGCAACGGTTCGCCGGTCGAAAGCCCGCTGATGGATCTGCTCAGTGGCTGGATCGCGCGCGAGGATCCTGGTGCGCGCACAGTGCCGGTCGTGCTGCCAGCTTTCACCGACTCGCGCACGATCCGCGCAACCTTCCCGGACTCGGTCTCTTACGGCTTCTTTCCGATGCGCCACACCTCGCTGGCGCAGATGTGGCCACTGATCCACGCCCCCGATGAGCGGATCGATCTTCGCGACCTAGCCTTCGCTGCTCGCTGCTTCAGCGAGATCGCGCAGGAGCTGCTCGGCTCGGCTTCGTAGACTGCGCAGAAGAATGTTTGATCGCATCGACCACGTTGGCTTCGCCGTTGAGGCAATCGACCCAGCGCTAGAGCTCTACGAAGCGACGCTCGAGATGAAGCTTGTGCACCGCGAGGTCGTTGAGGAGCAGGGCGTTGAGGCCGTGCTGCTCGACCTTGGCGAGAACCACATCGAGCTGCTCCAGCCGCTCAGTCCGGACACTCCCGTCGGCCGTTTTCTTGAGCGCAGCGGCCCGGGGATGCATCACATCGCCTACCAGGTCAGCGACATTGAAAGCGAGCTTGAGCGGCTCCGCGGTGCAGGAATCAAACTTATTGACGACGAGCCACGGGTCGGTATTCGCGGCTCGCTTGTAGCTTTCGCCCACCCCAAATACACCGGAGGCGTTCTGACAGAGATCGTCCAGCCGGCGGAGGATCACTGATGGCCAAGGAATCAACTGAAGGCGAGCGCGTAGTGCTCGGGCTCAAGGGTGGCGGCGCGCTGCCACTGAAACTCAGCGCCAGCGACCGCGAGAAGCTTTTTAGTTCGCTCGAGAAGGGCGGCTGGATCGATCTCAACGATGAGGACGGCCCGGTTCGTGTTGACTGCTCGCAGGTCGTTTATGTGCGCAGCGAGAGCGAAGAGCACCGCGTCGGCTTTGGCCTCGGCTAGCCGTCCCGGCCTGCCGCGCAGCTCGAACGGATTAGTGGATTAAGCGATGAAGGTTGGGATCATCGGCATGCCCAATGCCGGCAAGTCTTCGCTCTTCAACGCGCTCACCCAGGCCGGTGCTCAGGCCGCCAACTACCCCTTCACGACGATCGAACCGAACGTCGCCGTCGTGCCGGTTGAGGACGAACGGATGGTCAAGGTCGCCGAAACTGTCGGCGCCTCGGAGATCGTCTGGGACACGATTGCCTTCCACGACATCGCTGGCCTCGTCGCCGGTGCGCACAAGGGGGAGGGGCTCGGCAATCAGTTCCTCGCCAACATCCGTGAGACCGACGCGCTACTTCACGTAGTTCGCGCTCACGGCGATTCGAACGTGATCCACTCCGAAGGCAGCGTCGATCCGCAGCGCGACATCGAGATCATCGAAACCGAACTGATCTTCGCCGACCTTGAGCAGGCTGAACGGCGCCACCAACGAATCGCCCGTGAGGCTCGCAGCGGCGACGCCCACGCGATCGCGGAGGAAGCGTGGCTTGCCGCCGTAATCGAGGCGCTCAGCGCCGGCCGCCCGGCCCGCACCGTTCCCGTTCCGGACGATGCGCCCGATGTGATGCGCTTGCTACAGCCGCTTACCGGCAAGCCGGTGCTCTTCATCGCCAACGTCGATGAGGGCGATCTCGCCGTGCCGGAAGTCGTCAGCGCGCACGCCGCCAAAGAGGGCGCCGGCGCTCTTGCGATCTCCTCGCGGCTTGAGGCCGAGCTCTCGGAGCTGAGCGACGAGGACGCCGCAGCGATGCGCGCCGACCTTGAGCTCGATGAGTCGGGGCTGGAGATGGTTGTCCGCGGCGCCTTCGAGCTACTCGAACTGATCGCCTTCTTCACCGCCGGTGAGGCGAAGCCAGCGCAGTCCTGGCACCTCCGCCGCAGCTCAACTGCTTGGGACGCTGCCGGCGCAATCCACACCGACATTCAGAAGGGTTTTGTCCGCGCTGAGATCATCGGTTGGGAGGCGCTGGTCGAGGCCGGTGGCTACGCCCCAGCACGCGACCGCGGCACGCTTCGAACCGAAGGCCGCGACTACCAAGTGGCCGACGGCGACGTAATCACCGTCAACTTCACGCCTTAGCGGCGGAGGCCTTCTCGAGCCGCTCGGCGAGCCGGTTCATCCCCAGCTCGCGTGCTGCCCCGGCGCCGCGAGCGGCAGCGAGCGGCGCGTCCTTCGGCCGTTTCATTTTGATCGCTTGTAGTGTCGCCATCTCTTTGAATGAGCGAAGCAGCTCGGGGTCATCGGTCAGCGAGGCGCGCGTGCGCGCCGTCATCTCGCTGGCTGAATCCTCGGCCGCTTTCAGCACGGCCTCTAGCGAGCCGTACTGCTCCAGCAGCAGGGCCGCGCCTTTCTCACCGATCCCCTTAGCGCCGGGAATGCCGTCGGACGGGTCGCCGCGCAGCGCGATTAGGTCAGGGATCTGAGCTGGGTCGACGCCGCTGCGCTCGCGCACTTCGGCCGCTCCGATCAGCTGCGGCCCGCCGCGCGCCGGGTAAAGCACCGTGACCTGCTCTGAGGCGCACTGGAACATGTCGCGGTCGCCGCTGAAGATCAACGTCGTGCCGCCGGCCTTGCTCTCAAGCGCGGCTAGCGAGCCGAGCAGGTCGTCGGCTTCAAGTTCTCCCGCGTCGA
>JBIHZY010000050.1:0-10304 GCA_044240185.1 Solirubrobacteraceae bacterium | reverse complement strand
ACGCCACCCATCAGGTAATGGGCGGCGGGGGCAACCGGGATCGGCTCGCTGCGCGGGTCGATCCCTGCCTTGCGCAACGTCTCCTCGATGTTCGGGAAGCGGCCAGCGTCGACCGAGCGCATGTCCAGCCCCACCGAGGTGACCGAATGCTCTTCAAGTACGGCCCAGATCGCCCGCGCAACCTCGTCGCGCGGCGCCAGCTCATCGACGAAGCGCTCACCGTCAGGACCATGCAGCGTCGCGCCCTCTCCACGGATCGCCTCGCTGATCAGAAAACCTTCGCGCCCGGGGACGCCGACAACGGCGGTCGGATGGAATTGGACGAACTCGAGGTCGGCGACTGCCGCTCCAGCGTCACGTGCCAGCGTGATGCCAATGCCAATTGACCCAGGAGGGTTGGTCGTGCGGTTCCAAAGCGCGGCGGCGCCGCCGGTGGCGATGATCGTTCCACGGGCCCGCACGGCGAGACCGTCCTCGCAGATTACGCCGACGACTCGACCGTCCTCAGTCCAGAGATTGCTTGCGCGCGTTCCCTCCCGAATAGTCACGCGCGGCTCACGAACCAGCGCCGCTGACAGCTGGCGCGCGAGGCGCCTGCCGGTCGAGCTGCCCCCGGCATGAACGATCCGCCGGCGCGAGTGGCCGCCCTCGAGACCGAGCGCGAGATTGCCATCGCTGTCGGCGTCGAAGCGCATTCTGATGCTCTGCAGATCAGCGATCATCGCGGGCGCTTCATTGACGAGAATCTCGGCCGCTGAGCGCCGTACCAGGCCGCGCCCGGCGCGCTCAGTGTCCTCGAGGTGAAGCTGCGGAGAATCATCTGCTCCGAGCGCCGCAGCGAGCCCTCCTTGGGCCCAGTAGCTCGCCGTCTGCGCCAGTGGCGTGGCGCTGATCACGGTCACGCTCGCGCCGAGTCTGGCGGCCGATAGCGCGGCGTATAGGCCAGCTGCGCCTGCTCCGACGACAACAATCTCCGTATCGATCTGTTCGCGCGCCTGCATCTCTCGAGTACGGTACCCGCCGATGAGAGGTTTGATATTCCGCAGCGACGCCTCGCTCGCCCATCAGACTGGGGCTCATCCCGAGTCGGCGAGCCGAATTGTCGCGATCGAAACGGAGCTCGACCGGCTCGACTGGCTTGGTTATCAGCGCCTCGACTCGGTGCCTGCCACCGATGCAATGCTTCTTCGCGCCCACCCAGCGGCGCATATTCAGCGCGTGCGCGAAGCCTGCGCCAGCTCGACTGCACTCGATCCAGACACTGTTGTCGTGCCTGCTTCGCTCGACGCCGCGCTTCACGCGGCAGGCGGTTCGACCGCACTCGCCGAAGCGCTTTGCAGCGGGCGCGCCGAGGTCGGGGCGTCGCTTCACCGCCCGCCTGGGCATCACGCCGAAGCAGACAGAGCGATGGGCTTCTGTCTTTTCAATAATGTCGCCGTAGCTGCTCTCCACGCGCTCGAGCAATGTGGCCTGGAGCGCGTTCTGATCCTCGATTGGGACATTCATCACGGCAACGGAACCGAAGCTATCTTCGCCGCCGATCCGCGAGTTTGCTTCATCTCGCTCCATCAGTACCCCTGTTATCCGGGAACCGGCGCGGCGGCCGATCAGGGTGAAGGAGAGGGGCTTGGCTACACCGTTAACTGCCCGCTGCCGGAGGGCTCAGGTGACGGGCTCTTCGTTGGCCTCGTTGAGCTACTGGTCGAGCCGTTGATCGCTTCATACAAACCGCAGTTGATCCTCATCTCGGCCGGATTCGATGCCCACCGAGACGATCCGCTCGCAAGCTGCGAGGTCAGCGATGGAGGATTCGCAGCGATGGCGCGGTCGCTCTACACGGTCGCTGCGAACGGTGGGATTCCGATTGGCTTAGTGCTCGAAGGGGGCTACGACGTCGACGCACTGGCGAGATCGCTGGCGCTCACGCTGAGCGAGCTTGCCGGCGTTCGCACGGATCAACAGTCGAGCGAACCAAACTCTCCGCTCGCGGCTGAGATTGCCGCGCCGCTGCTAGCGCGCTCCGTCTTCGCTGCCTAACGGAGCTACGGCGGTGGCGCCGTCGTGGTCGGCACAACGGTCGGTGGCGTGGGAGTAGTCGGGGTAGCGGTAGTCGGCGCTGGAGTGACTCCCGGGGCGAGCGCTTCACCGGGTTGCACGGTGATCGTCTGCGTCGTGGTTCGCGTTGGCGGCGGGTCGTCGTCGGTTACGGCGATGAAGGCGCCGGCGAGCACGCCTAGAGTCACCGCAAGAACAGCGATCAGCGCGTAGATCGGCCGACGCCAGCGTGGCGCGGGAGCGATCACGGTGCGCGCCGGGTCGCCGCAATTGAGGCACCAGTCCTGCTGCGCGTGGAGCCACTCACCGCAGTGCGGACAAGGTAATGAACCGTAAGCCCACTCGGGGTTGGCTACTGCGGCCACTGCGAATCAGGCCGCTGGGCCGCTACCAGGCTGTGGCGGGTTGTACAGGTCGCTGGCCGCTGCGGGCGGTTGCTGGCCAACGTCGTAGACGCTGTTAGCACCGACCGCCCCGAGCCCTGCGACTGAGCGCGGGCCACTGAACGCAAGCCCGCAGTGGGGGCAGAAGTTGGCGTCACTGCCGTGCAGCGATCCGCAGCGGGCGCAGGCGCTGACGCCGGGGATAAAGAGCTCGACATAGGGCGTTTGAAGTTCCAGCACCTGCTCGAGCGCTCGGATCTCACGGTCCAGCGCTTCGATTGCAATTACCTTGCCCTCGACCAGTGCGGCGTCGCCGCGCTCGAAGCGGTGCTGATCGAAAACGAGGCCGCCAAGGTCGCGGTAGCCGAGCTCGCGGACCTGCTTCAGATAGCGCAGGCGCCGGCGCAGACGGCCACGCTCGCGGAAGCCGGGGCGATGCGGTGCGGCCGGCAGCGGTGCAGCGGCGGGCTGCTCGCTGCCGCTGTACGACTGCTCTTGCGACGCCAGTAACGACGGGTCGCTGAGATGCTCCTGCGGCTGCTCTTCAAGCGGTTGAGGCGGAGTCGGAAAGTGCTCGCTGCCGCTCCTCTCTCCGCCAGCGATGATCATTGTTTGCGGCTCGTTCTGCTTCGGCGCTGGCGGCAGAATTACGGTTGCGTCAGGAATGGCGCCAGGCCCGTCAGTCGTCCCACCTAGGGGCTCCGGAGCTGTCCCTTCTTGGTCCGATTTTCGGCGGAAGATGCGGTCGCTCAGTCCCATGGTGGCTTCTTCAGATTCTCCTCGTTGCGCGCAGCGGCCGAGTCTAGCGGGCTGCCCAGCTTGGCCCGCCAAGCCGCCAGTAGTCGCTGCGCCATCCGCTCGGCGCTGAACTCTTCGGCGCGCGCGCGCGAATCGATCCTGGGATCGCTGTCGTCAAGACTGGGGATGAGCGCTTCGGTCCAGGCTCGCTCGTCATAAGGAAGGCAGCTTGCGCCGGTAATCGCTCGCGTCGCAGCCTCGTGGATCCCTGTCGGGGAACAGCAGACAGGGACTTCGCAGGCCAGCGCCTCGAGCACTGCCAGACCGAAGCCCTCGCGCTCTGATGGGACGATCACTGCGTTGGCGGCGTTGGTCCACAGTGGTACCTGCTGAGGGTCGATCGAACCGAGCGTCAAGAGCTGGGCGCCGCAGCCTTTGGCGACCGCCTCGGCGCGGTCGAAGCGTTTCGCTGCCCGCGCTGGGTCGGCAGGGAAGAGGAGGTAGCGGCCGTCCGGCTGCAGGCCGAGGCTCGCGCGCGCCTGCTGGCGGTCGAGAGGGCGGAAGCGGTCGGTTGCGACACCGCAGGGGAGGATCTCGACGGCGCGTTTCGGGTAGCCAGGGACATCTCTGGCTAGGTCAGGGCTGGCGGCGCCGATCAGATCGATCATTGGCAACGCTGCCTGCGTAATCAGTCGTGATCGCCGGTGGTGCAGGTCGGTGCCGTGGAGCGTGAGTCCGTGGACGTCGGCCGACACGACGAGCGATGGCCACGCGGTCAGGCCGAAGTGGGCGTGAACGACGTCAAAGCGTTGCTTGCGATATTCGCGCCGCAGCTCTCGAGCGGCGGCGGCGTAGCCACCCGGCGCGAAGGCGAAGCATTCGAGTTCAAGCTCAGGATCTTCGAGCTCGCGGAGCGCTTCCAACTGGTCGCGGACGAAGCTGCCGAGCTCGGGTCGCTCGGCCGAGGGCCACATGTTGGTGACGATTAGAACACGCATCTGATGCTGATTGTCCACGTAGTGGCGGTGGATCCGCGCAACGCCACTCTGCAGGCTGCGCTGAGTGCCTTCCCCAAACAGTTAGGAGTGCCGATGACTTATCGCCTGCAGGGCCGTATCCATGCCGCTTTTCACCACACCACCGTTCGCCTCAGTTCGTCTTCAGGCCAAGGAACAGTCGAGTACGTTGCGCTGATTCTGCTCGTCGCTGGCGTGCTCGCTGGCGTGATCGTCGCTGGTAAGTCGCTAAAGGGCGGCGGCATTGCGCAGACCGTCGTGGCGAAGCTGAAGGAATCGATCGACAGTGTCGGCAGCGCGAGGCCCTGATCTGGTCGCGCTCAGCCCTATGCTCAGGCGATGGCCATGATCAGCGACCCGCGCGAGCGGCCGATTGCCGTATTCGACTCCGGGGTCGGCGGCCTTACTGTGCTGCACGAGCTGCTCGTTCATCTCCCGGCAGAGGACTACATCTATCTCGGTGACACCGCTCGCTTCCCTTACGGCGAGCGTACGCCCGACGAGCTCGCCAGCTTCAGCCTTGAGATCGCCGAAGAGCTGCTGGCACGCAACGCAAAGCTTCTCGTTGTCGCCTGCAACTCGGCTACCTCGGCTGCGCTGCCCGTACTTCAGCAGCGGATGCGCCAAACGACGCTAGGTGTTGAGGTGCTCGGTGTTGTCCGGCCGGAGGCTATCCAAGCCGTCGCGACAACAAATAACGGCCGCATCGGCCTGCTCGCTACGAACGCGACCGTTGCAAGCGGTGCCTACGACGAAGCGGTTCACGCAGCCGACCCGCACGTGACACTGGTCTCGGTCGCCGCGCAGGAGCTGGCGCCGTTGATTCAGTCCGGCTCAACTTTCGATCAAAGCGTCGTAGAACTCGTCCGCGGCTACATCGAGCCGCTGCGTGAAGCGCGCGTCGACACCGTGATTCTGGGCTGCACGCACTACCCGCTGCTGGGCCCAATTCTCCAAAGGATGCTGGGCCGTGATGTTCGAATCATCACATCGGGAGTGGCACTAGCGCGTCAGGTTGAGCACGTGCTCGGTGCGCGCGATCTCGCTAACCCCAACCAGTCGGAAGGCAGCTATCGCTTCCTCTCGACCGGCGACCCCGAAGCCTTCGCCGCAATTGGTACACGCTTCCTGCAACTCCCGCTCGGCCCGGTCGAGCAGGTAACACTTCACGAAGGAGTAATCGCATGAGTACTTATCAGCGCCCCGACGGCCGCGGTCCGGACGAACTACGGCCGGTTCTGATCGAACCAGGTTTTGTCAGCACCGCTACAGGCTCGGCGCTGATCAGCTGCGGCGGGACTCGCGTGATCTGCACGGCGTCGATTGAGGAGGGCGTGCCGCGCTGGCGCGCCGGCAAAGGCCTCGGCTGGCTAACGGCCGAGTACGGAATGCTTCCCGCCTCGACCGGCGATCGCAAGCCCCGCGACATCAATAAGGGGCGCCTAGACGGCCGCACGGTTGAGATTCAAAGGCTGATCGGGCGCTCGGTTCGCGGCGTGATCAACTACGAAGCGCTCGGCGAGATGACGATTCACCTCGATTGCGACGTGCTCGAAGCCGATGGCGGCACGCGCTGCGCTTCGATAACCGGTGCCTACGTGGCGCTCGCACTCGGCGTCCAGCGCCTTGTTGCCGAGGGCAGGCTTCCCAGCATCCCTCTAAACGGAGAGGTCGCGGCCGTCTCCTGCGGCATCGTTGGTGAGACGCCGCTGCTCGATCTCAACTACATCGAAGACTCGGGCGCCGAAGTTGACGCCAACGTCGTGATGACAGGCGACGGTGGCTTGATCGAAGTTCAAGCGACCGCTGAGAAGACCGCGTTGCAGCGAACACACCTCGACGACCTGTTAGTTCTGGCGGCCGCTGGAATTGAGCAGCTGCGCGCAGCCCAAGACGCAGCAATAGCGGCCGGTAGTCGCTGACGGCGATGCGGCTAACGGTCGCCACCCATAACGAGCACAAACTTGTTGAGTTCGCGCGGCTGCTGCCCGGATACGAGCTCGTTTCGCTGCCGCAAGGTAGCGAGCCGCCGGCTGAGGACGGCGACAGCTTTGCTGCCAATGCGCTGATCAAGGCCCGCGCCGGCGCCGCCGTCAGCGGCGGCCCGACCGTTGCCGATGACTCCGGCATTTGCGTCGAGTCGCTCGGTGGTGCGCCGGGGATTCTGTCCGCCCGTTGGGCCGGTGAGCAGTCTGATGACGAGGCCAACCTGCAGCTGCTGATCGACCGCACAGAGCTTGGCGATCGCTTGGAATACGTCTGCGCGATCGCCTACTGCGATCCGCTGAGCGGCACCGAAGAGATCTTTGAGGCGAGCTGCTTTGGCCGACGCGTTGGCGAGCCCCGTGGCGAGCGAGGGTTTGGCTACGACCCCGCATTCGAGCCGCTTGAGGCGCCGGGACGCACGATGGCCGAACTGGAGGGCGACGAGAAGGATCGGATCAGTCACCGAGGCGGCGCGGCTCGCGCACTCGACGCTTGGCTGCGAGCGCAATGAGCGGTTCACACACTCTTTCGGCGACACCGCAGCAGCGCACCGCTTTGTCATCGGTCGTGGCCGCTGGCTTTCTCGTCGTGCTCAAACTCGGAGCCGGACTGGCCAGCGGTTCGCTAGGCCTGATCGCCGAGGCCGCCCACTCGGCGACCGACTTCGGCTCCGCGTTGCTGACCTTCTTTGCGATTCGCGTTTCCGACAGGCCGGCCGACAGCAGCCACCCGTACGGCCACCGCAAGGCAGAGCACCTCGCCGCACTGGCTGAGGGCGCCTTCCTGATCGTGATCAGCGGCGTGATCATCTTCGAATCAGTCAGCCGGATCACGAGCTCCGAGCCGCACCCAATAGAGACCAGCTGGTGGGTCTTCGCCGTGATCGGAGTGGTACTTGTGGTCGACAGCACACGGACGGCGATCTCGTGGCGCGGCGCACGCGAGTACTCGAGCGCCGCTCTTGGCGCCAACGCGCTTCACTTCGCCTCAGATTTCGCTGGCACGCTTGCCGTCCTCGTCGGTCTCTTGATGGTCAGCGCTGGCGTTGCGCAGGCTGACTCGATCGCCGCGCTCGTTGTCGCCGTGCTCGTGATCGGCGCGGCAGTGACGCTGATCCGAAGCAACGTCGGCTCGCTAATGGATCAGGCGCCGGCGGGCCTGGTCGAACTGGCACAAGAAGCGATTGACGAGGTAGAACCGCCGGTCGAGATTCGCAGGCTGCGCGTCCGCGAAGCGGGCGGAACGACGTTTGTCGACGGTGTGCTTGAGGTTGAGGCAGACGCGCCGGTGCAGCAGGGGCATGAGTTGGCCGATCGCGTTGAAGCGGCGCTGCACCGACGGATTGCTGACAGCGACGTGACGATTCACATCGAGCCGCGCGAAGGATCCGAAATGCGCGAGCGCGTTACAGGCGCGGCGCTTTCGGCGCAGCATGTGCGCGAAGTACACAACGTCAGAATCGTCAGTATCGATGGCCGCACCGATCTGAGTCTTCACGTGAAGTTGCCGGCCGGTCAGTCGTTGTCTGAGGCGCACGCAGCGATCGATCACGTCGAGGCGGCAATACGCGCCGCGGCCCCCGAGATCGACGCCGTCCACGTTCATATCGAGCCGCTAGAGCCGTCACTGCAGGCGCCGATCACCGCCAGCGAGGAGTCTGCCGAGCTGCACCGAGCGCTTGCGGGCATCGTCGTCGAATTGACCGGCCGAGAGCCGCTTGGTCTGCGCGTCCACCGCGAGCCGCGCGGGATCGTCGCGCTCGTTACGGTCGCGCTCGACGGTGGTCAGACGCTCTCGCAAGCGCACGCGGCTGCAACAACGATCGAAGCTGCAATCCGTGACTACGACCGTCAGATCGTTGACGTCGTCGTGCACACCGAGCCGGCCGAGCCGCTCGAGCCGGTCACGTCAGGTTGATTGCTGCCGCGACGCCAACTGCCAACGACAGCGCTGCGTAGCCCTGGTATCCGGCGATCATCAGCAGCCCGACGCCCAGCAGGCAGACAAGGACAACAATTACCCAGCTGATTCGGGCGAGCGACACTCCGCCATCCTGCCAGTTCGATCCGACGGCTGCAGCACTGAAGGCGACGTCCAATTGCGTTGGTAGCTTCAGGCTGTGTCAATGACAAGCGCCCGCAGCGGTTTTGCCTCGAGGTTGGAGAGTGCGGTTGAGCAGCGCCAATCGCAGATCGTGCTTGGGCTCGACCCCGATCCCGCAAGACTTTGGCCGCAGGCTGTAGAGGACGCGGCCGGCGAGAGCGCCGCTGATCAAGCGGCCAGCGCGGTTGAGGCCCACTGCTGCGCGCTGATTGATGCCGCCGGGCCTGCCTCTGTCGCCGTGAAGCCGCAGTTGGCTTGCTTCGAGCGGCTTGGCGCGCCCGGTCGCGGCGCGCTGGGAGCTGTCGTCGCTCACGCCAAAGCAGCAGGTCTGCTCGTTCTCGCCGACGGGAAGCGCGGCGACATTGACGTCAGCGCCGCTGCCTACGCCCAATCGCTGGTTGGCGAGACAGAGACGCCGTTTGGAATTGTTCAGGGCTTAGGCGCCGATGCATTTACGGCGAATCCGTACATGGGAATCGACACGCTCAACGTCTTGATCGACGCAGCCCGCGCAAACGATGCTGGGGTTTTTGTACTCGTGCGGACCTCGAACCCTGGGGCGTCCGACTTTGAAGACTTGGAACTAGCCGATCGAGGCACGCTTTGGGAGCGCGTCGCCGAAAGCGTCGATCGTTTGGCGGGGGAGGGAGAACTCTCCGACGTCGGCGCGGTCGTTGGTGCGACGGCGCCGCAACACGTTGCGCGGATGCGCGAGCTGATGCCGCGAACGATCTTCCTGCTGCCAGGCATCGGAGCACAGGGCGGCAAGATCGAGGAGTTAGCCCCAGCCTTTGCGCCCGGCCGTGCGGGCGGCCTGATCAGCGCTTCGCGTTCAATCGTCTTCGCCTTTGAAGAGCACGGCGGTAGCCCGGCCGATGCCGCCCGCGCGCAGGCTGAATCGCTACGCGACGCTGCTTGGGCGCTCGGCGCAGAAGGCTGAGGGCTGCAAGTTTGCGCCCGGCTGAGCCATTCGTTGGAGTTGCCGTCGCGCGTCCGTATCCTTCAGGGGCAGATGGCGCAGAAATCACAAGCCTCCCGTTGGTTGGCCCCGCTAGCGCTAGTTCTCGCCGCGCTGCTGACGGTCGTGATTATCGCCAGTGGCGGTGGCGCAGCGAGCAGCAGCGACAGTTCTGCCCCAGCCAGCGACGCGACGACGACGGCGCAGGTGAAGACGACCGGAGCTCGCTTTTACACGGTCCGCAGCGGCGACACGTTGACCGCAATTTCGCTCGAGACTGGGGTTTCGGTCGAAACGCTCCAGCAGCTAAATCCAGACGTCGACACGCAGGCGCTTCAGCCCGGCCAACGGCTTCGCCTGCGGTCTTGAAAAGGCTAGTCCGCGCGGGTGCGCTGCTGGCGCTACTTGCGCTCGCGCTGCCGCTGACCGCAAGCGCCCAGAGCCGCCCGTCACTCTCCGCCCCGTCGGCAATCCTGATTGAGCCGTCGAGCGGCGAGATCATCTACGCGCGCAACCCCTACAAGCGGCGCGAGATTGCCTCAACGACAAAGATGATGACGGCGCTGCTGCTGTTGGAGCGGCGCTCGCTCAGCCACCGCGTCAAGGTCGTCAACTACAGCCCGAGCCCGGCCGAGTCGACCGCTGGACTGATTCCCGGAGAGCGTCTGACGAGCGCCGACATGCTGCGAGCACTTCTGCTGGCTAGCGCCAATGAGGCGGCTGTCTCGATTGCCGCCGACGTTGGCGGTTCGCAGAAGGGATTTGTGCGGATGATGAACGCACGGGCCAAGCGGGCAGGCCTGCGTGGCACCCACTTTTCCAACCCCGATGGCCTTGATGGCCGGCGCAACTATTCGACCGCTCGCGACCTCGCATCGCTCGGCGCCTTGCTGCGAGAGAACCCGTTCGCTCGTCGCCTCGTCGACCGCTCGAAGGCTGAGATGCGCAGCGGCCTGCGCAAGCGAACGGTCTACAACCGCAACACCTTGATTGGCTCGGTCCCGTGGATGAACGGGATCAAGACCGGTCACACCTCGGGCGCCGGATATTTGCTCGTTGGTGGCG
>JBIHZY010000049.1:0-10313 GCA_044240185.1 Solirubrobacteraceae bacterium | reverse complement strand
TCTCCGGGTAGTAGCGCAGCGACTCCTCTATCAGGGTCTTCAGCTCGAGGCGGGCCAGCGCGGTACCCAGGCAGTAGTGGCGCCCCCCGGCCCCGAAAGCCTGGTGGTCGTTGGGCTCACGGCGCAGGTCGAAGGTGTCGGGATCCTCGAACTTGGTGGCGTCGCGATTGGAGCTGACGTACCACATGACGACCTTCTCGCCCTTCTTGATCTCGGTCCCGTTGAGCACCGTGTCCTTCGTGGCGGTGCGGCGGAAGTGGGCGAAGGCCGGGAACATCCGCAGCGCCTCCTCGACCGCCATCGGCACGAGATCCGGGTCGTCGAGCAGCAGCTGGCGCTGCTCGGGGTTCTCAAGGATCGCCCGCATCGCGCTGCAGTAGGTGGCCTTGGTCGAGTCGTTGCCGGCGGCCATCAGCAGGAAGAAACCCATGACGATCTCGTGGTCCTCGAGCTTCTCGCCGTCGATCTCGGCGTGAACTAGGACGCTGGTCAGGTCGTCGGTCGGGTTGGCGCGCCGGTCTTCGATCAGGGCCTGGCAGCGCTGGAAGATCTCGGGGATGATCCTCTCCTGGACGATCTGCGGTCCTTCGGGATTGATGGCGTCGTCGCCGGCAGTCATAACGCTGTTCATAAGCTCGGCCCACATCTGGTCGTCCTCGGGCGGCAGGCCCATGAAGCGGCAGATCACCCGGGAGACGACCGGCTGGGCCACGGCTTCGACTAGGTCGCACTCCTGAACCCCGTCGAGCCGGCCCAGAACGTTGCGTGTGATCTCGCGGATCTCCTCGCCGTGCTCGGCGATTCGCTTGGGCGTAAAGCCGCGCTGGAAGAGCGCTTTGAGCCGGTCGTGCTTGGGCGGGTCCATGCCGATGAACATCGCCTGGCTGAGCTCCAAGGGCAGCACCCCGTCGGTAACTGCCGTTATGCCGCCGGTCTCGGAGGAGTAGGTCTCCCAGTCGCGGCTTACCGCGTGGATGTCGTCGTAGGTGGTGACTGACCAGTACCCGGCTTCCTCGGGAAAGTCCGGCATCTCGGGCGACCAGTGGACCGGGCACTCGCTGCGCATGCGGGCGAAGAGCTCGTTGGGCGGCCCGTCCTTCCAAGAGTCCTCAGTGAAGGCGAGGATCTCGCTGATCGGGGTGATTTCGGGCTCGGTCGACATCGGATCTTCTCCACTGGTTGCACGTTAGATGCGATAATAATACAAGCAACTTGACAGTGTGTCAAATCAACTGCCGGCGGAGCCGCCTGCGCGCTATTTGCTCCGCTTAGCTTCGATCGCCTCGAGCATCTCGTGAACGCGGGTGAGCTTCACGCGCGGGCGGCCGTGTGGCTCGCCGCGGCCCTTTTCGGCCTCGTCGATGTGGAGCCACTGTTCGTAGCTGACGTGCTCGGGGCGCCTCTCGAGCACGAAGGCCTCTGAGCCGCCTTCGTGCGGCGCTGTGGGCTCCGGGAGCAGGCCGGCGCGGTAGTCGGCGATTAGGTGATCAACGGTCTCTTGTGCGTCTTTCTTGTTCGTACCGATCACGCCGCTTGGGCCGCGTTTGATCCAGCCGACTACGTAATGGCCGGGCAGAACTTCGCCTTCGTGATGGACGCGCCCGGCCTCGTTGGGAATCAACCCTGACTTCTCGTCGAAAGGCACGCCCTGCAGCGGCTTGCCGCGGTAGCCGATCGCGCTGAAGACGAGGCCGGCGTCGAGCGTTTCGAGCTCGTCTGTCATCTGCGCTCGGGGCTTGCCGTCATCGCCGAGCACCAGCTCGTTGCGGGCAATCGTGACGCTCTCCACCTTGCCGGTGCCGTTGATCTCCACCGGCGAGGCAAGGAAGCGCAGCACGATCCGCTTCCCGTGGCCGCGCGGCTCGCGCGCCGCGTAGTCGCGCAGAATCTCAACGTTCTTCGCCGTCGTCATACTGGCGTCCTCGGCGAGCACCTCGTCGGAGAGGTCGAGCCCGTCGGGGGCGACCGCTACGTCGGCAGCGGTCAGCTCGCCAAGCTCGCGCAGCTCAGGGTTCGTGAAGGCGGCCTGCCCTGGCCCACGGCGGCCGAGGATCACGATCTCTTTGACCTTGCTGGCAGCCAGCACTTCAAGCGCGTGGTCAGCGATGTCGGTCGCGGCCATCTCCTCGCGCGGCAGCACGAGCATCCGCGCGATGTCGATCGCCACGTTGCCGTTGCCAACAACAACCGCCCGCTCGCAGGAGAGGTCGAACTCCAAGTGCTCGTAGTCGGGGTGGCCGTTGTACCAACCAACGAAGTCGCTCGCCGCCCAGCTTCCTTCAAGCTCCTCGCCGCCGAGGCCGGTGCTGCGGTCGCTCGGCGTTCCGACCGCGTAGATCACGGCGTGGTAGTGGCTTTCGAGTTCGTGGCGCTCGATGTGCGTGCCGAACTCAACGTTGCCGAAGAAACGGAAGTTGGGGTTTGCAGCGACCTTCTCGTAAACGCGCGTAACCGACTTGATCTTCGGATGGTCGGGCGCGACGCCGGCGCGCACGAGGCCGAACGGGGTTGGCAGCCGGTCGTACATGTCAACTTCGACCCCATCACCGAGCTCAGCGATCAGCTGCCCAGCGGCGTAGAAGCCTGACGGCCCGGAGCCGATAATTGCTACGCGCAGCCCTGCTTCTTCGCTTTGATCGTCGCTCATCGTTAAGAAAAAACAGTACCGCTCAGCGGCTCAGGCGCCCGGTTTGCCGCCCGCAGCCTCAAAGCGAGCTGACATTGCGTCGGCCATCGCGTGGGCGGCCGAAAGCGGGCGGATCATCACCGAGAAACGACTGATCAGCCCATCCTCGTCCAGCTCCATCAAATCGACACCATCGATCGCTTTATCCCCCACGCGCGCGCTGAAGCGCAGCATGTGGCTATTGCCCTGCGCGATGTCATCGACATAGACGAAATCTTCGAACGTCTCGCCGACGAAACCAAGCAGCGCCGTGACGACGGGCTTCGACACGAACGGCTTAAAGGCGACAGGGCTGAAGAACTGAACGTCCTCAGCGAGGCAGGCGCTCATCGCCTCAAGGTCATTTGCTTCAACTGCTGCGCGGAAATCGCTGCCTGCGGTCATGAGGGAAATCTACAACCCCGTGGCGCCACTCGGCGGCCAGCTCTAGCTAGGCGAGAGCAGCTCATCGCCAGGCTCGTCGAAGTCGACGCTGCGCGTTGTGATGACGGTGTAGATCGCTATTCCTAAGTAGAGCCAAGGCCCGACGTCTGGAAGGAAGACGCCGATTACGATCGCGCCGACATAGAGCAGAAAGCCCGGGTTGAGGCGGCGCGTTAGGAGGGTTAGGTCGTCGCGGTCAACCTCAGACCGGATCAGCTGACCGGTTGTGCAGACCTTCCAGAGCCAGGTCAACAGAAGCCGACAGAGCAACAGCGAGAGGCCGTAGAAGACAACCGCCACCTCGGCGCCGCTTCCGGGCTGCGCCAAGTCCTGCGCCATCACGGCGGTTGGGAACGGCAGGAAGGCGATCGCCATCAGCAGCAGCAGGTTGACGCGCATAACGCTCGGGTTAATTGCCCGCAGGCAGAAAAAGATTGTGTGGTGGTTAAACCAGAAGCCGCCGATCGTCAGGAAGCTGATCACGTAGGCGAGGTATGAGGGCCAGAGCTCCAAGAGCTTGGAGAGCAGCGAGTCACTGCCGGCCAGCGGGACGACAATCCCCAGCACGATCACGGTGATCGCGATTGCGATCACGCCATCGCTGAACTGCTCGGTACGGGCGACCGCGTAGTGGTTCAGCCGCTGACTTTCGAAGCGCGAAGCGATCGCGACATTGTTGCGGCGGCGGCAGACGGGTCGCTGGCGGCAAAGCCGCCGTTTAGTTCTCGAACTTCTTTGCTTCTTCGTCTACCTGAGCCTGAGTTGGGCCGGTGTCGCGAGGCCCGAACGCGTTCCAAGCCATGAAGAGCGTGGCGATGCCGGTTCCGAAGATCACCCAGATCGGCCAGAACATCCCGCCACCCGTAATCGCCCAGATGACCGTGCAGACGATCCAGATAAGTACGAAACCACCGAACGTGCGCCGGAATGCCCGCTGCGCATTCAACCGCGCCTCTGCCGCCTTGTGAGCTTTGTCTGTTTGTTCAGCCATAACGAAAACTTACACCCAAGTGACGCGCAGCCACAAGGGATTAGCCCCGAACGCAGCGAGGGCCGGCTATAAGGCCGGCCCTCGCCGTGCAGAGGTGTTGCTGCAGCTGACTAGGCCAGGACCTTGGCCTTCGCTGCTTCGTAGTCGGCGTCGCTTAGTGAGCCGGCCTTGTGGAGCTCGGCGAGCTTTGCGAGCTCGTCGGCGGTTGAGCCGCTGGAGACCGTCTGACGGACGTAATCGTCCATCTGCTTCTGAGCTTCGGCCTGGGCTGCGATTGCGCGGTCACGCATGCCGCCGCCACGGACGATCAGGTAGACGAGCGCCGTGATGGGAGTCAAGAAGACGAGGAACAGCAGCCAAATGGCCTTTGCCCAGCCCGAGAGCTCGTGATCACGGAAAAGGTCGGTCAGGATGAAGATCAGGATCCAGATCCAAATGATCAGGAAGAAGATCGAGAGGACCGTCAATAGGCCGTCACCGAGTTCATAGGATGCGAGAGGCATGTATTAGTTCCTTTAGCGTTGAGTTGTTTGCTTGACCTCTCAGTCAACCACACAGACGCTTGCTGAGCCTCTACCCTCCTGCCTATGGTCAAGAAGATCGAACAGCTACGGAGTGACGCTGGCGAGAAGGTCGAACGGCTGCGCGATGAAACCGGCGAGAAGGCCGCAAGGCTGAAGGCCGAAACCGGCGAGAAGGTGGACCGCCTGAAGGCCGAAGCCGGTGAGACGGTTGAACGCTTGCGCGAAGAGGCGTCGGCGCTAGCGGCGCGCGTGAAGCCCCGCTTCCGCGGCGTGATCCATTACTACTCGTTCTGGATCGCATTGGCGCTCGGAATCGTGCTCGTCGTACTAGCCAACGGCGAGCGCCAGACGATCGCGATGATCATCTACGCAGCCGGAATCTGCGGGCTCTTCGGCATTAGCGCTCTCTACCACCGCCACAACTGGAAGCTGGAGCGTTCGCGCGCGTGGATGCGGCGGCTGGACCATTCGATGATCTTCGTTTTCATCGCCGCCTCGATCACGCCGTTCGCTCTGCTGATCCTGGAGGGCACATTGGCCGTTACGATCCTCGCGATCGCTTGGGGCGGCGCGGCGCTCGGTGTATTGCTGACTCTGCTGTGGGTCAACGCGCCAAAGTGGCTCAGCGTCGCCGTCTACGTCGCGCTCGGCTGGGTCGGCATCCTCGCCGTGCCGCAGATCTTTGACGCGCTCGGCTGGGCCGCGCTCGCGGGGCTAGCGCTCGGCGGCATCCTCTACACCGCCGGCGGCATCATCTACGCGATCGGCCGCCCCGACCCGGCGCCAGAAACGTTCGGCTACCACGAGATCTTCCACTCGCTCGTCAGCGGTGCTGCCAGCGCCCACTACGCCGTGATCGTGCTGCTCGTACTGCCGTTCGCTGGCTGAGCGCCGCGTAGGACCCGAGCGGCTACTTGACGGTGATGTTCTGCGTGTTGCCGGCGTGCAGCTTGCAGTAGATCATGTACTTGCCGGCCTTCGCGAACTTGTAGCTGTAGCTGGCACCAGGGCCGAGCGAACGCGAGCTGAAGTACTTTGTCCCGCGCGGCCCGCGGATGAAGGTGACGGTGTGAAGATCGATCAGCGAACTGTCCCAGAGCCACTTGATCGTTCCGCCCTTGCGAACGGTCACGGTCGGCGCAGTGAAGCCGCTGTCATAGACGTTTGCCGTCACCTTCAGCGGTGCGGGCTTCGCCTTTGCAGCGGCTCCCACTGAGCTGGAGGCGTGCCCAGCCCCGACCGGCGCCGCTACAGAGAGCGCGGTCAGGGCTGCAAGCACTACTAGTGTTGGACGCCTTCTGATCACTTCGGTGGCTGAACCTTCTTGTTCCATGTCCCGTAGTCGGTGCCCGGCGTCCGCGGGAACGGCTTCGTGCCGCGGAAGCTGGCCGAGGTTGGATGCGGAAGCATCCCGCCTGGGGCTGAAGCGATGATTAGCGTCAGCGCCCAGCCGATCGCTTCGTCCTGAGCGGCACTGTTAAACGTGTTCGTCGGACCGGGCTGCCCTGAAGGGTTGCAGGCAGGGTAGGCAACGGTCGTGAACGCTGGCTGATCGACACCCGCCGTCAGCGTGTTGTTCGAGAAGCAGTTGCCCGAGCCTGACCCGTCGTAGAACAGGTCGCGGCCGTTGATGTCCTTGCCGCCGTTGCCGGTCGTGTTCCCGGTCACACGGTTGTCAGCAAGCACCCACGGATTCACGCCAACTGGCTGAGAAGCGGGAACCTTGCCCTGGTTGCCGCCCATGTCGATCTGCTCGAGCATGCCAATACCAACGCCCCAGTTACCGAAGACGCGGTTGTTGCTGATGATGTTGCGGCGGCCGCCGAAGAGCAGAACTCCTACACCAACCGGATAAGGAATCGAGCCCGTGGTCGGAGTGACCTTCGGGAACGGCGATGCCTTGTAGTAGTTGAAGTTGTTCCAGTAGATGTCGTTGTCGGAGATCACGTTGTCTTCCTCCGGCGGGTACAGCTCCGAAACGAGCGCGTTTGGAACGAGCCCAGTGCCGTTATTGAAGAACTGCGACTTCGTGATGTTTACGTAGCGCATGTTCGTGCCCGACCAGCCGAGCACGTTGCCCCAAGAACGGACGTTCTTGACGTAGGTGCGCTTTGGCTTCGTTTGGAACGGTGTCTGCCCGATGTAGAAGCCGGCGTCGGTGTGGTAATAGGCGTCCGAGTTAGTGATCGTTCCGCCCTTCGAGTTGAAAGCGTAAACGCCGTAAACGCCGTATCCGCTCGCAATCAGCTTGTCCATCTTGTAGCCGTCGACGTTGACGGCAAAGAAGCCGTTGTCGGCGTAGCCCTTAGAGGAGAGACCTTGCAGGCTGACGTTATTTGCTGCGTTGATGATCACGCCATTGCCGTTTCCGGCTGCGTTGATCAGCACCTTGGAAGGATTCTTGGCGTTACCGACAAGCTTGATGCCCTGCTTCGAAGCACCCTCGATCGTTACCTGCTCCTTGTAGATGCCGTCAGCGATGCGGATCGTGTCGCCGGCGCGTGCTGCCTTGACCGCTGCCTGAATCGTCTTGTACTTGCAGCCCTTCTTACAGACCTTGAGCGTCGCCGTTCCGCCGGGGCGAGGCATTGGCTTGCCTGGGTTGGCTGGCGGTGGGTATGCGGCGGAAGCCAAAGCAGGCAGCGTCAATGCTGCTGCGGCGGCAATTGCGACGGTACGGATCATGGTCTTCATCTAGTTCTCTCCTCAGAGTTCAGCCAGTGGTTACTGGCTGGTGGCCATTCTTACACAGATTGTTCACGGCGTGACGAGGTAGAAACCCGCCATCCCATTGTCTTGGTGCGACATCACGTGGCAGTGGTAGAGCCAGCGGCCCGGATTGTCCTCCTCGAAGCGGACCGTGATCGTCTCCGCTGGACCCACCGTTTGGTTGTCTGAGACGAAATTGCCCCCATCCTTCTTCCAGCGGTGACCGTGCATGTGGAAGTCGTGGAAGGCATCATCGATACCGAAGACGTGCAGTGCAACCTCCTGCCCAACCTTTGCCTCGATCGTTGGCGTGTTGCCGGCGTAGGCGCGGCCGTTGATGCATTGGAAGACGCGCTTGAGGCCCGTTGTCGGAGGCGCCAGCGAATGAAGGAAGAGCATCTTCTCGACGTCCGGCCGCGGCTGACCTTTGGGATGGACGATGATTCCGCCGAAGAGTCCGCGCATTGAGTTGAGCGTGTGGTTGGGGCCGTGGTCGTGGTAAGGCCATGCGCCGACCGACTCGGGGACCGCTTCCCATGTGTACGTGAACTCCTCGCCTGGGCCGATGTAGCCGCCGGCGCGAGTGAAGTCGCCCATGTAGGCGCCGTCGTATTCGGGCGTGTAGCGAACTCCATGCGGGTGCATCGTGATCGCTTGGGCGTACTTGTCGGGTAGTCCGTTGCGGACGTGGACGCGCAGTACGTCGCCGACTTCGCATTCCAACGTCGGGCCAGGGATTGCGGCCGGGCCGGCCGGCGCTGCGAAGCCTTCGGTCATCAGCTGATAGGTGAAGGCGCGGAAAACGCTTGGCCCGGCGATTCGCGTGCCGTGCCAGACGTCGCGGCGCGGACGGGTCGGGATGATGTCCCAGAGCGGGGCGTTCGCTTCAACCCAATACTCGACAACCTTGCCACCCGGCTGAGGCTGGGGCGTTTGAAACTCAAGTTTGTCGACGGCACTGGCACCGGGCGTTGCGGCAGCGATTTTGGACTTCGCGCCAGCAGGCTTCTTCACGCGCGCAGCGGCGGCGTCAGCCTTGGCCGCGTCTCCAGCTTTCTCAACGAGGATGTTCTGGCCGCCAATTGAGCAGAGAAAGGCTCCGGCTCCGGCGGCAAGGAAGCCGCGGCGACCGACGCTTAGTCCGGGGTCGGGGCTCCCTTGAGAATCCAGATTCGACACAGCGTCAGAGAATACAAACGATTCGCCGCGAACGCGCCGGTTAGCGCGCCACGATTGCCGTCCGCTCGCAGGAAACCGCTTAGGCGGCCACGTTGCGACTATCGAGGTGACCGCCGACCTTGCGCTTTACGCGCTGGAGGGCGTTATCGACCGTCTTCGTGTCGCAATCGACAATTCCGCCGATCTCCTCGTAGGAGCGCCCGTCGAGGTAGAGCGCGAGAACGCGCGCTTCCAACTCCGAGAGCGTTGATGAGAGGCAATCGACAAGCGAACGCAGCTCCTCAGATGAGATCACCTGGTTGGCTGGATCGTGGACGGTTGAGCCCGGCAGCATCTCTTCCAGCGTTGATTCACCCTCGCTGGCGCCGGCTGGCGTCGTCGCGAATGAGACGTACTGGTTGAGCGGCACGTGCTTGTTGCGCGTCGCCGTTTTAACGGCAGTGATTATCTGCCGCGTGATGCAGAGCTCGGCGAAGTTGCGGAAGCTCGACTGTCGATCGGTGCGGTAGTCGCGGATCGCCTTGTAAAGGCCGACCAACCCCTCCTGCATTAGATCGTCGCTGTCACCACCAGCGATGAAGTAGGACGACGCCTTTAGACGGACGAATCCGTGATAACGGCGGACTAGCCGATCGTAAGCGGCTGGGTCCCCCTGCTTTGCGAGGGCGATTAGGTACCCATCATCGACCTTTAGCTGAGCGTGAGATGAAGCGGAAATTCGGGCCACGAGCAATCCTTTCTCCCCTATTTCACTAGGGAAAAGTCGGACGAGCTCAGTGGCGCACTCCTCCCCTGGCGCCAACTGCGAACGTTAAATATGTCTTATTCCTCACCCTGAGGTAGAGCCTCAAGTCAGTGAGTTATTTCACAGTTATGGAACCTTGTCAAGGCGCGATCGCAAATTACCCGCCGGAGCGGGCAAAGAACCAGTAGTTATGGGCGATTCAGGAGCGCTGCTGGAGGATGCCGTACATCAGCGCGGAGGCCGCTGCGCTCGCATTTAGCGAATCAAGCTGGCCGAGCATCGGCAGTTTTATCAGCGCGTCGCAGCAGCTCGCAACGCGCGGCCTAAGCCCGCTCCCCTCCGACCCCAACACCAGCACAACGCCGCCGCGGTAGTCGGGAGTGAGGTAGTCGGTAGCTTCGTCGCCGCTGTCGGCGCCGTAACACCAGGCGCCAGCCTTCTTGGCGTCCTCGAGGAACTCGGAAAGGTTGTTGACCTTGGCGATCGAGAGCCACTCAACGGCGCCGGCCGAGGCTTTGCAGACGGCCGGCGTGACGTGTGCAGCGCGGCGCTCGGTGATGATCACGCCGGTTGCGCCGATGCACTCGGCGGTGCGACAGATCGCGCCAAGGTTCTGCGGGTCCTGAACCTCGTCGAGCGCGATGATCAGTGGGTCGGGCTTCGCCAGCAGTTCGCCTGCACTGGCGTAGTGGTAGCCCTCGATTCGAGCGCAAACGCCTTGATTCCCGGGGCTTTCGCAGATCTTGTCGATCTCAGCGGCGCTGACGCGTTTGATCTGGCTGGCCTTGTCGAGCCAGTCCTCGCGTGAGGCGCTGTCAGTTGCCCACAGCTCCTTAATCCGCCGCCGGTTGGCGCGCATCGCTTCGTGAACCGCATTGCGTCCGTAGATGATCACAGCGCCACGAGCTTCGCACCATCGTCGCCGTCGCGCACTTCCCAGCCGAGAGCTGCGAGCTGATCGCGCAATGAATCTGCCTGCTCCCAGTCCTTCGCGGCGCGCGCCGCCTCGCGTGCGGCGAGCAGCTCAAGCGCTGCAGCGTCGGGCTCGGCGGCGTT
>JBIHZY010000194.1:0-2928 GCA_044240185.1 Solirubrobacteraceae bacterium | reverse complement strand
CGATCGCCAGGCTGCTGGGGACGCCAAACGCGATCAGAACACCGATCATCCCGCCTTCGACGCCGCCGATCCCGCCTGGCAAGGGCAGCAGGTTGGCGAACATCCCGACGTAATAGGACATCACCAGCACGGCGAACGGTGGCGGGTCTCCGAACGCGTGAAAGGCTGCCCAGAGCGTGAAGATGTCGAAGTACCACCAGATCACGGCGCCGAAGACTGCGCCGTCGCGCTCTCTAATAATGACCAACGCTTCACGCACCCCTACCGCGAGCGCGTCCGGGACCGGTGCCAGCTTCGCGACCAGCCGCCCGAACCACCCCGAATCCTCGGCCCAGAGCTCGATCCGATGATCGATCTGCTCGGGGATCAGAGCGCAGGCCAGCGCAAGGAGGATTACCAGCCCACCGATGATCGCCGGCACCATAGTCAGCGCAAAAACCCCGCTGCCGTTGAAGGCTCCGACGTAGAGGCCGATCCCAGCGATCAGCAGCGTGAACATGTAGACGGCGTAGAGAATTACGTACTGGGCGATCATCCTCGTCGCGACTGTGCGGCCCGGCATTCCCGAACGGCGCAGTGCCCAGGCCGTAAGAATCGCGCCGCCCGCGCCGGCCGCGGCGAAGAGCCTCGCTGCGACTAGACCGGCCATCGTGATCTGGTAACTGACGGCCCAGTTGATCCGCTTGCTCCCGCGCACGAAGACGCCGCGGAAGAGCCAGATGTAGCCGCCGAACGAGATCAGCTCGAAGAGCGCGCAGACGATCAGCCACTTCGGGTCGCCATCCTGAATTCGATCCCAGGTCTTGTTGATACCAGCGATCTGCGGCAGCCCGAAGTAAAGGAAAACGACGACCGTGAGCGCGAAGACTCCGGCAAAGACAGCGTGGCGGCGCGAGAACCGCCGCGTTGGCATCTGCTCGTCGTCAGCAAGCTCAGGAGCTAGCGCGTCAACCTCGCTCTGAGGCAGCTCCATTAGGCTCCTTGGGCGCGGTGCTCAAGGCTTTGAATCAGTCGCGAGATGCCCTCCGCGAGCGGCGCAACGCGCGGAGCCGCGGTCCGAATTCCTTCTACTAGGGCTAGGCCTGCAAGCAGATCGATTACGTAGTGCTCGCCGAGGTAGACGAGCGCAAAACCGAGCGTTCCAGCGTAGATCCAAGCAACAGTCCCCTCGGTGCGTCCAACGTCGGAGAGGACGTGAGCGGACATCACCGATGTTGCAAAATGAAGGGAAGGCATTGCGGCTAGTGGGTTGCCTGCCAGGCCATCGTAAAGCGTCGGCCAGCGACCACGCCAGAACTGCTCGCCGTATTCGATCATCATCCGCCTAAGACCAAGTTTGGTCCGCGCGACGTCGCCACCAAGGCGACCCTTCTGCGCCGCGTACCAAGGTGGAGCGGTCGGCACCAACCAGTAGCCGACTAGGCCAAGGTCGAAAGTTCCGTAGACCATTGCCGCGGCCTTGGGGAACTGATCACGGCGCCTGATAAAGACGTACGCGACGGTCGCGTGCGGGACGAGAAACCAGATCCAGTGAGCCCAGATCAGCACCTTCTCGGGCACGCGTATGTTGCCCGGATCGGCGAAAGCGCGTTGCAAGCGAACAGCAGGGAGCTCGCCTACGCCAAGCCAGCGATCAACCGTCACCGGGTAATCGACAAAGGCTCGTCTCTCCAGCTCGTCAGGATCATCGGCTGGCATCTCGTAAGTTGTGAAATAGGCCCACATCTGAAGGATTGAGACTGCGATGTCGCGCTTCGGCGAGCGCGGAGTCGCGACACAGAGCGCGACCGGCGCACTCCATGCTGCCGCCAACACGGCGGCGTTCGGGAGCTTCACGCGGCGGCGCAAAAGCGGCACGGCTACGCCGACGGCAACCGTTGCCATTGCCGCAATTCGCAGGGCTTTCGAAGAACTCAAGGTTGGCGCAGTATACGGTTGGGGTGTGCAGCTAGGCGGGCAAAGAATCGCAGTGACCGGCGCCGGTGGCTTCATCGGCCAGGCGCTCTGCCGACGCCTAACCGAGAAGGGCGCTGACGTTGTCGGCATCGAACGGCGCGCCGAGACGGGCAGCGCAGTTGGAGCGACAGGAGCGCAGTTCGTAGCCGCCGACGTGCTCGACGGCAGCGCGATCGCCGCCGCGCTCGATGGCTGCGACGGGCTGATACACACCGCCGCGATCGTCGGCGACTGGGGTTCGATGGAACAGTTCATCGAGGTCAATGTGCGCGGCAGCTGCACCGTTTTTGACGCTGCCGACGCGGCCGGGGTGAAGCGCATTGCCCACCTCTCGTCGGTCGCCAGTTGGGGCTACGAGTTCAGTAGTGACCTGGAAGAAGAGGCCGCACCACGGGCCAGCGGCGCCCCTTACGCCGACACCAAGGCAGCCTCCGACTACCTCGCGCTGCGACGCGGAGCTGCCGTGGTTCGGCCGGGCGATGTCTATGGCCCCGGATCGGTCCCGTGGACAATCCGACCGATCGAAGCACTCCGCGCCGGCAGGTTCGCGCTGCCCGGGCAAGGTGATGCGTTGATGACACTGGTCTACATCGATGACCTCGTCGACTGCATCCTGCGCGCGCTTACAACAGAGGCCGCTGCCGGGCAAGCCGTCACGGCTTGGGACGGAGTACCGATCACGACCTCCGAATTCTTTGGTCGCTACGCGCAGATGCTCGGGCAGAAGAAGGTGCGCACGGCGCCAGCGCCAATAATCGAAGCGATTGCGCTCCTCTCAGAGGTCGCCGCGAAGCTCTCTGGCACCGAACCGAGCATCAGCCGCGAGGCGATCCGCTACGTCTCACGCCAAGCGGTCTACCCCAACACGCGCGCCCGCGAACTGCTCGGCTGGGCGCCAGAGGTCGACTTCGACGAAGGGATGGCGAGGACCGAACAGTGGTTGCGAGCCGAGGGCCTGCTCGATTAAGTCGC
>JBIHZY010000193.1:0-2929 GCA_044240185.1 Solirubrobacteraceae bacterium | reverse complement strand
CGGCACCTTGGCCGTAGGCCTCGTCGCCGTCCTCGCCGCCGGGCTGGATCCGGTCACGACTCTTCAGGCAATCATCGAGGGGGCGCTCGGAAGTCCATACGCAATCCGTCAGTCGCTGACCGCGGCAGTGCCCGTAACTCTTACGGCGCTGGGGGTGGCGGTTGCGTTCCGCGCTGGCCTGTTCAACCTCGGCGGCGACGGGCAGATCTACATTGGGGCGCTTGGCGCTGTCGGCGTCTCACTGCTCTTCCCGGAGCTGGCGCCGATCCTGTTGATCCCGTTCGCGCTGGTCGTCGGAATGTTCGGGGGTCTCGTTTGGGGCTGCCTCGCGGGGGTACTTCGGGCGAAACTGCGGCTGTCAGAAATCATCACGACGATCATGCTCAACTTCATTGCCTTTTGGATCATCAGCTACCTGGTGCATGGTCCACTGAAAGATCCGGGGGGGAGCGGCTACCCGCTTACGCGCGAGATCCCCGAGGCGGCCCAGCTGCCGGTCTTTGGTGATCTGATCCCCTCTGGAGCGGTCCTGATGCTGGTGGCAGCATTCTGCGTCTGGATCCTGCTGGAGAGGACGCCAACGGGCATCAAGATCAAGGGTACGGGTTCGAGCGCCTCGGCAAGCCGTTTCGCAGGCGTGTCGATGAGCCGGGTAACGATTCTCGTTATGGCGATCGCGGGCGCGTTGGCTGGTCTTGGAGGCGCTGTCAGCCTGCAGGGAGATCAGTACAAGCTTGGTGATTTCTTCAGCCCCGGGTGGGGTTTCGACGCCGTAGCCGTAGCCTTGATTGGACGCGGAACAGCTACCGGGACCCTAATTACGGGTCTCGCAGTCGGGGCGCTTCGCAGTGGGATTCAGAGCGCCCAAGGGACGGCTGAGGTCCCATCGTCGATCGCCCAAATACTGCTTGCAGCTGCGGTCCTCTTTGTGATCGTCGGTAATGCCGAGGGCGCGGGCCAGCTTGTCCGCCGAAGCTGGGCCCGGACGAGAGGATTGGCCAGTGAGTGATCTCTTTGACATCGTAACCTCGGCAACGCTCTACGCGGCGGCGATAAGGCTCGCTCTGCCGATCTTCCTCGCGGCGCTTGGCGAAACATTTGCCGAGCGCGCCGGGCTCGTAAATGTAGGCCTTGAAGGGATGATGCTGATGGGCGCCTTTGGCGCCGTGCTCGGCTCTGACGTCACTGGGAGTCCCTTGGCGGGCGTGGCGATAGGGCTGCTCTTCGCGGTTCTTGTTGCCGCCGTTCAGGGCTTCGTTTCAATCAACCTTGGTGGGGATCAGATCGTTTGCGGTATCGCGCTCAATATCGGCGCGCTCGGCGTGACTGCCTTCCTAGTAAGGGCAATCTGGGAAGGTGGCAACGCTCCCCAGGTGGCAGGCTTCTCGGCCTTTGACTTCCCGCTGGTGGCGAACGCCCCGTTCGTCGGGGTAGCGGTCTTTCAGCAGGGTATTTTCGTCTATGTCGCGCTCGTGTTGGCGCTGATTAGTTGGTGGGCACTGATGAAAACTGGCTGGGGGCTCCGGATGCGTGGATGCGGTGAGGATCCATTGGCCTGCGAAAGTCTTGGTATCCCAGTCAAGCGCTTGCGTTGGCAGGCAATGCTGATCTGCGGTGCATGCGCCGGGCTAGGTGGCGTCTTCCTAGCTCTGGGTCAATTGCTGACTTTCAGCGACGGGATGAGCGGCGGCCGTGGCTTCATCGCGCTCGCAGTTGTAATCATCGCGCGCTGGTCGCCGATGCTGGCGATTCCCTCCGCACTCCTATTTGGCGCAGTCGAAGCGTTCGCGCTTCGCGTCCAGAGCTCAGACCTCGATGTTCCGCCGGAGCTAATGCTGGCGCTGCCATACGTCGCGACAATCATCGTCTACGCGATCGTCGTCGGTCGCAGCAATCCGCCGGCGGCGCTCGGACGAAGCTATGTACGTCAATGAGATGGGCTAAGGAGAAGAGTCGATGACCGTTACGAAACCTGATGCACTTCGAGTGGCGGCTTACCAGCCGGCCGTGATCGCCTCTGAGCCGGAGGCATCGCGCGTCGACGAGGCGGTTGAGGCAATTCGGCTTGCGTCTACTGACGGCGCTCAACTGATCGTCTTTCCTGAAGGTTATCCAGGCCCACTTCGAGCATCAGCTGATTACGACGCTGCCCCATCAATCTCGCAGGCCGCCGGAACTGCCAACTGCGCCGTCTGCTGGAGTCGTATTGAACGCGCCGACGACGGCCGCTTTCGCAAGGTCGCTTACCTGATCAACGAGAAAGGCGAGCAGGTTCTCCGCTACGAGCGCGCCCACCCTGCTACCGGCGACATCCACCCGGCGCTCTCGGGAGTCTCACTTGCGCCCGGGCCGGAGCTCGGGATCGCAGAGCTCTTTGGGATTCCGGTAGGTGTGCTGATCTGCTCCGAGCTGTGGATTCCCGAAGTCTCGCGCTCGCTCGCAGTCAGCGGCGCCGAGTTGCTCCTCGCTCCCGCCGGGGGTGGCTTTGGAAAGGTCGCGCCAAACTGGCAGCTGATAGCCCGCGCACGCGCGATCGAGAACGAGGCCTATGTCGTCCTCACTCAGCACCTCTTCGGAGGCGAAGAAGGCGCAGCACTGATCGCCGGGCCGGAGGACGTAGTAAGCGAGTCGAAGAAGGCCGGCGTGCTGCTTGGCGATCTTGACCTTGCGAGGCTCCGCTGGCTGCGCGAGACCGACGATTCAATGGCGAATCCGAAGCCTTTCACTTCGCTCCCCGGCTTGCTGCGTGCGAGGCGACCGCAGCTTTACGGCGTGCTCAGTGAGCCCGTGGAGGGCCTCTATGACTACGAAGGCAAGGCCACCCCAGCCGATTTCGTGGCACCCAGCTCACCTCCCGGGGTCTCATGAGTACCGGCTGGGTATGGGATGAACGCTACATGTGGCACGACACCGGCCACGCGGCCGCGTT
>JBIHZY010000192.1:0-2964 GCA_044240185.1 Solirubrobacteraceae bacterium | reverse complement strand
CCAGTGCGCCTTGGACGGCGGCGCCGGCCCCGCGGGTGGCGCGATCGAGCAGCTCCATTGCGCGCGGCTTGGTTGGGTCACGGCGCAGCACGCCGAGCTTCTCCAAGTTCGAAAGGTGTGCGTGGACAGTTGACGACGAGGCGAGACCGACGGCCTTGCCGATGTCGCGGACGGTCGGTGGGTAGCCGTTGAGATCGGAGTAGCGCCGAATGAAATCGGTGATCTCTTGCTGGCGCTTGGTTAGGTCCACGGTGTTCCTCGCTTTGGTTGGCTATCGAACATGTGTTCGTAAGACTAGCGCGCATTCTGGACGGAACTTCTGAATGCGCGAAAACGCCGTATTCATCGGATATCAGCGGTATCCCCCGTGGCCCCTTCCAGTGCTATCCTCGCGCCTGACCGCTTGACTAAGGGCGGGCACCACCAGCGCCGGTGGCGGAATTGGTAGACGCGCCAGCTTGAGGGGCTGGTGGGCTTTTGCTCGTGGAGGTTCGAGTCCTCTCCGGCGCACTCACCCGACGCCCCGCCTGTGCGGGGCGTCGCTCGTTGCGGAGTCTGGAGCGACTCTGCGACGATCAGCAGATGGACTACGACTTCACTTGGCGCGACGGCGAGCGGACGATCCGGTTCGCGCGCGGCGCGATCCTCGAAGCGCCACGGCTGATCGGCGAAGGATTCACGCTGGTTACAACCGCGCGGGCGCGCGAGCAGCACCCGAACTTGGAGCTCGGAGCCGAGCAGGTGATCGAGATTGGTCCCGGTTTCGTCGATGAGATCGCTGGCGACATCTTGGCCAACGGAACACTAAGCGCGCGGATCGTGGCACTCGGCGGGGGCCGCGTGATCGATACCGCGAAGGCCTTAGGCGCGGCGGCCGCGCAGCCAACGCTTGTGGCCGCGATCCCAACGACGCTGAGCGCCGCTGAGATGACGTGGGTGCATCGCCAGGCACGCGGCGCGCCAGCCGGCAGCGGCACGATCCGCCCGCAGCTTGTGATCACCGACCCAACCGTGAGCGCTTCGCAGCCGATGCCCGAGCTTGCCGCCAGCGCTGCCAACGCGCTCGCCCACGCAATCGAAGGCGCCGTCACCGGCGTCGCCAGCCCAGTGCCGACGATGGCCGCGATCCGCGCCGCCGTGCTGCTGGCCGAAGGCCTGCCGGAAGAGGGCGAGCCGCTACTTGATCCGCTGGCGCTCGGCGCGCTGCTTTCGGGCTACGCGATCGACGCCAACTGGTACGGAATCCACCACGTGATGAGCCAGACGCTGGTCCGCAATGCGGGCGTCAGTCACGGTGACGCGAACGCCGCGATGCTGCCAGTGACCAGCGCCGCGCTGCGCGAGCGCCGCGCTGAGCAAATCGCCGCGATCGACGAAGCTACCGGGGTTCCGGTTGAAGAGCTGGCGCGCCGCTTCGCGCGCCGCGCGCAGGCCGAGTCGTTGCAGGCGATCGGCGTTGACGAAGCGATCCTGCCGCAGCTCGCTGAGATGGCGAGCCAGCGCAGCGAACTGGCGCTAACTCCCCCACCGGCCGGCGCCGAAGAACTGCTCGAGCTTTACCGCGCCGCCTGGTAGCGGCGAAGTAGCAGCCAGCGCGGCTGCGCCGCTGCCTTAGCCAACTTTGACGAGCGCGATGATCGCCAGAACCCAGATGACCGTCAGGCCGACGGTCCAGCGGTTCAGGTTGCGTTCAACGAGCGAGCCGCCGCCGAGCGAGCCCTCACCGGTACCGACGCCGAAGGCGCCCGAAAGACCGGCATCTTTGCCCGAGTGCATCAGGATCAAGAAGATCACGACGACCGAAAGGAGCGCGACTGCTGCTGAAAGGAACTGTGCCATTGGTGGCGATCTTAGCGGGGATCGGCTGCAGGCAGCGCCGCTGGCGGCTCGGGCACTGCTACGTCGCGCTGCTCCGGCGGCACGAGTTGATCGAGTTCGTGAAGAACCTCTACCGCCTCGCCGCGCAGTTCGCGATCGATCGAACGCCACTCTTCTTCAGAGAGCTTGCCGGTTCGGTAATCCATCTCAAGGTCGCGGATCTGGCGGTACTTGGCGTCACGCGCGGCCTCAAGGTCGGCGATTCTCCCCTCGTCATGCAGGTCATCCTGCTCGGCAACCTTGGAGCGCAGCGGCTGGCCGACGAACCAGATGCCTACCGCGAGGATGACGAGTGCAATCAGTGGTGCGATTACCGACATGACTAAGAAAAGGGCGCTACGCGCGTCCTAGGTCCTCCGCAACACGCGCAGCTTGCCGGGCACGAACACGATCACGCACGGCCCCAACACCTGGCCAAGCCGCGATCACGGCGCCAATGATCACGATTATCGAACCGATCCAGATCCAGAAGACCATCGGCGAGACGAGCACCCTGAACTGAGCCGGCGGCGGATTTTCGAGATACCGGCTGGTTAGTCCGTTCAGCGCCGCTGCGAGGAAGATCGACCGTGCCTCCGGCTCCAGCCCCTGCGAAGCGGCCTTCTCGAAGACGGCGTCACCGCGCCGCACGACCGGCATTAGCGACGAGATATCCGGCGATTCAGCGATCCACAGGTCTTTCGTAACTCCGGCCTTGAGGCCGATCTCACTGGTTGACTCGCCAGCGAAGTAGGTGCTGACCGCTCCAAGCATCGAACCGACCGCCGGGTAGTAGCCACGATTTGGGTAAAGATTGGCGACGAACTTGCCGTCTTTGGTTGCTCGAACCTGCGAGCCGAGCGTGATCCGCTCGAGCCTGCCGGCCTGCGTTTCAATCTTCGCTACCGGCTTGACGTAGGTGAACGTGTAACCGTTGAGCGTTGTCTGCTCACCGACGTCAAGCCGCACGTCGCGGACATTCTGGAAGCTCGACGAGGCGGCCAGCCCGATAAAGAGCACGGAGACGCCGATGTGGACGATGAAACCGCCGTAGCGGGCGCGGTTGCGAGCGAGAAGGAGCTTGAAAGCCGAAAACGGACCCTCCCC
>JBIHZY010000191.1:0-2970 GCA_044240185.1 Solirubrobacteraceae bacterium | reverse complement strand
GACCGGCGAGAACGTGACGCAGCCCTTTGAGCCTACGCCGACGCTGTAGCCGGAGAGGTTGTACCGCTCAATCACTTCGGTGCAGCCGTCCATGAGGCGATCGTTGAGGTGATTGAGGTGGACGTATGCGTCAGGCGTGAGGACCTCTTCGAGGTTGGCGCGCGCTGCCGCCATCCCGAGCGGATTTCCGTTGTAGGTGCCTACTTGGTAGACGCTGCCGTCGGCAACGCAGGCCATCACTTCGGCGCTGCCGCCGATTGCGCCGACCGGCAGGCCGCCGCCGAGCGCCTTGGCGAGCGTTACGAGATCGGGCATTACACCGTAGAGCTCGGTTGCGCCGCCGGGAGCGATGCAGAGGCCGGTCTTGACCTCGTCGAAGATCAAGACGATGCCGTGCTTGGCCGTTAGCTCACGAACCGCGGCAAGGTAGCCGGGCTCCGGCAGGACGACGCCGAGGTTCATCATCGCCGCCTCCATGATCACGCAGGCGGGAAGGCGATCTTCCTTCTTCAGCGCCTCAATCCTGTGCTCCATCGCGTCAACGTCGTTGAAGGGAACAGCGACGGTCATGTCAACAATCGCCTGCGGAATGCCGGCCCCGTAAGGGAGCGAAGCGAGGTTGTTGCGATCGCCGATGTCGTCGTAAGCGACGCCGATCGAAACCATCACGCCGTCGTGGTGGCCGTGGTAGGAGCCGAAGATCTTCATGATCGTGTCGCGGCCGGTGTGGGCGCGGGCGATGCGGATCGCGTCCATCGTCGCTTCGGAGCCGGAGTTGACGAAGCGCCACTGCGGCAGGCCCCAGCGGCGGGCGAGCTCCTCGCCGACGATGATTGCGTCCTCAGTCGGGGCTGCGAAGTGGGTGCCGTCGGCGTAGCGGTCGCGGATTGCGCGGCCGATCTCCGGGTTGGCATGGCCCTGAACCATCGAACCGAAGCCGTTGTGGAAGTCGTACATCTCGTTGCCGTCTACGTCCCAAACGTTGCAGCCGGCGCCGCGCTCAAGGTAGATCGGCCAAGGATCACGGAGCTGGTAAGAGGAGGCGACGCCGCCGGAGAGGCTCTTCATCGCGCGCTGGTACATCTGCTGCGACTGCTTCGTCGACTCGTTGAGCCGCTGCTCTTCGCGGGCTGTCAGCTCGGCAATACGGCTGCGATCAAGCTCGACTGCGGTGGGAATTGCCATCTGTTGCCTCCACTAATTGCGTTGCTTGCACACTGATTCTAACCGACGGTGTCAGTCGGTGAGTGAAACGATCGCGTCTATCTCCACCTGCGCGCCACGGGGTAAAGCCGCAACTCCAACGGCTGCACGGGCAGGCGGCTCGCTTGGGAAGAACTCCGCGTAAACCTCGTTCACCTCGGCGAAGGCCGAAAGATCGGTCATGTAGACGGTGCAGCGAACTGCGTCGCCAAGCTCCGCCCCGGCTGCCCGGCAGACGATCTGGAGGTTCTCGAGGCATCGACGGGCCTGCTCGGCAGGGGTTGTGCCGACGATCTCGCCTGTCGCCGGATCCAGCGGTATTTGCCCGGAGCAGAAGAGCAGCCCCTTCGCTTCGACTGCGTGCGAGTAGGGACCGACTGCAGCAGGGGCGCCGTCGGCGTCAATTGTCTTTCGTTCCATGCTCATGGCTGCTCACGCTAGCGTGCGGCAGATGGCAAATGCGCTGAAGGCTGAAACCTCGCCCTACCTGCTCCAGCACGCCGCGAACCCGGTCGATTGGCTGCCTTGGGGAGAAGAGGCGCTGGCGCGCTCGCGCGAACTGAACCGGCCGCTGCTGGTTTCGATCGGCTATTCGGCCTGCCACTGGTGCCACGTGATGGAGCGGGAGTGCTTCGAGAACGCTGAGATCGCGGCGCTTATGAACGAAAACTTCGTCTGCGTAAAGGTTGACCGCGAGGAGCGGCCCGACGTTGACGCGATCTACATGGAGGCCGTGCAGGCGATGACCGGCCAGGGCGGCTGGCCGCTGAACGTCTTTCTCACCCCAGACCAGCTTCCGTTCTACGGCGGCACCTACTTTCCGCCGCAGCCGAGGCAGGGAATGACTTCCTGGCCTCAGGTCTTGACCGCAATCGCCGAGGCTTGGGCGGAGCGCGGCGAAGAGATCGCCGAGCAGGCCGAGGCCGGGTTGGAGCGGCTCTCCGGCGCCGCGAAGCTCGAGGCGAGCGAAGACCCACTTGACGCCGCGCTGCTGACCGAAGCGCTGGAGCGGCTGGCACTGCCTTTCGATGCGATCAACGGTGGCTGGGGCTCAGCGCCGAAGTTCCCGAACGCCAGCGCGATCGAATTCCTGCTGGCGCGCGACGAGCCTGCGATGGCTCTTCAGAGCCTGCGCTCAATGGCTTCGGGCGGGATCTTCGACCAGGTTGGCGGCGGCTTCTCGCGCTACAGCGTTGATGCCGCGTGGACGGTGCCGCACTTCGAAAAGATGCTTTACGACAACGCGCTGCTGGCGCGTGCCTACCTTCACGGCTGGCAGGTAAGCGGCGACGATGTCCTGAAGCGAACCTGCGAGGAGACACTCGACTGGGCGCTGCGCGAGATGCTGGCGCCCGAAGGCGGCTTCTACAGCGCGCTTGACGCTGACTCGGAAGGCGTGGAGGGCAAGTTCTACGTCTGGTCGCTGGAAGAGCTGCGCGCAGCTTTGGGCGATGACACTGACGCGGCAATCGCTTGGTTTGGTGCCAGCGCCGGCGGCAACTTCGAGGGCCTCAACATTCTTGAGTCGCGCGGCGCGGAGCCTGCACCAGAGGTGCGCCAACGGATTCGCGAGCGGCTGCTGGAGGTTCGCGCGGAGCGCGTGCGCCCGGGCACCGATGACAAGCGGCTAACGAGCTGGAACGGGCTGATGATCAGCGCGCTGGCTGAGGCCGGCGCCGTGCTGGGCCGTGAGGATTACCTTGCCGCCGCGCGCGGCACAGCGAACTTCCTGATCACGCAGATGCGCGACGAGAACGGGCGCCTGCT
>JBIHZY010000048.1:0-10520 GCA_044240185.1 Solirubrobacteraceae bacterium | reverse complement strand
TTCCAGATTGAACCTCTACGTCCTGCTCTTCGCTGCGGAGCTCGAGAGATACCTCAGGCGCCCCTAGTTGGCGGACCACTTCGAGCAACAACCGAGCTGGGAGTACAACGGAGCCAGGGCGATCGACGGAGCCATTAAGAGGAACGCGAATAGACAGCTCGGTATCGGTCGCTTGTAATTCGATACTGCCGTCCTCGGCGATGATTCGGACGCCGGAGAGCGCTTGAATCGCGCTTCGAGTTGAAGCGACGCGGGCAAGCGTCTGCAAGTGATGAAGTAGCTCTGATGTCGATGATGAGATCTTCAAGGTTTCTGTCCTTAATTAAAGCTAGTTGTAGTAGGAGCTGTTTGAAACTGCGGAACTGTTGATTTCCCTGCTCTTTGGGGGCAAGTTAGAAGTTATTAGCTGTGCGCAGCTCTCCCAGCTTGTCACTGAGATCGGTCACTTCCAACTGTGCCACTCGTTTTGAACAGTTGTTCAGCCAGCTCGTGCAACTCAGCGGCTAGTTCAGAGTCGACCGCAATCCGTTGCTCGACCTTACGGCAGGCGTTGAGTGCAGTCGTGTGGTTGCGACCTCCAAAAGACGCGGCGATTTTGACGAGGCTTAGCCCGCTGTACTCACGGGCAAGGTACATAGCGACCTGGCGGGCCCATAGAACTGCTGCCGCGCGACTTGACGAGCACAGTTGCGCGACGGTTATCGCGTAGTACTCAGAGACTATTTGACGGATCGCTTCGACGGAAGGTTTTTCCGGCTGGGCCGCGTGAGGCTTCTGCGGGAAGAGCCCATCTAGAACCTCTTCGGCTAGCGCTTCCGTGATCGCCCGCCCACTGAGTGATGCGTAGGCAACGACGCGAATTAGCGCGCCCTCTAAGGCCCTGAGATTGCGCTCAACTCGCGTCGCAATCAACTCCAAGACTGCCGGCTGATCGATAACCAGCTGATCGAGTTCGGCCCGTGCTCGTAAGACGGCAACGCGGGTGGCGAGGTCGGGTGCGCTGATGTCGGCTACTAGCCCTGAGTCAAAGCGATCTCGTAGTCGCTCCTCAAGCCTGTCTAGGTCGCGCGGTGGACGGTCGCAGGTCAAAACTATCTGTGCGCCGCTTTCACGCAGCGCGTTGAAAGTATGGAAGAACTCTTCCTCGGTCTTGGCCTTAGCCATTAGGAATTGAACGTCGTCGACTAGGACTAGGTCGGCCTCGCGGTGGCGAGCTTTAAAGGCGTTTATGTCGCCGCCGCGGAGCGCGGCAATGAACTCGTTCGCAAATGACTCCGCGCCTGTCAGCTGCACGCGAAGCCCGTTACCGTGGCGACTCGCGTAGTCGGCAATCGAGTGGAGTAGGTGAGTTTTGCCGACACCAGGAGGGCCGCAGATGAAGAGCGGGTTGTAGGCCGTGCCTGGGTTCTCGGCAACGGCCAGCGCCGCGCCGTGTGCGAAGCGGTTGCCGTTGCCGATCACGAACTGTTCAAAGCAGTACTTCGGGTTTAGCTCGCTGCCAGGCTCATTGCTCGCGGCGCTATTGGTCGCATCGAGTCCAAGTTGGGCGCTTTCGCCCGCGACGCTTACATGGACCTCAGCGTCGGCTCCTAAAACGCTCCGCGCTGATGCTCGCAAGACCTGCCCGAAACGGTCGTTTACCCACGCGCGCGAGGCCGCCGGCGCCTCGATGATCAGATGGTTGCCGTCGAGGCGTGCCAGCTTCAACGGGGCCAGCCAAACGTCAAAAAGGCTCGGTCCTACGGCCGATTTAAGCTCATCGGAGATCTGCTTCCAGGTGTTTTCGGTGCTCGCGTTAGTCACTAGTTCAGTTGCGGATTTCGTCCTCCCGGCGGCCGGTAAAGCAGCCCGCGCGGATCGTTTGGGCAAGCTAGCAGAGGGTCGCGCATGCGCCAGTGTGCACGCGGGGCTAATGCCGCATTTGGCGACAAAGGCTTTTGCAGGCTGCGCGTTTTCGTCGCAGGCAGCTATGCTCCAACGCGACCACTCGACCTTCGGATTGTCTCTAAATGAAGCGGACCTACCAGCCCAAGAAACGTAAGCGCGCCCGTGCCCACGGATTCCGTGGGAGGATGAGCACGCGCGCCGGCCGAGCCTTGCTTAAGCGTCGCCGCGACAAGGGTCGCAAGCGACTGACCGTATAGGCGTGGATTCCGCAGCGAGCGCACCGCGCCGGCGCCCGCGCCGGCTCTCTCGCAGCGCTGACTTTGAGCGTGTCTATCGCCAGGGGCGCTCGTTTGGTGGCAGGTACTTCGTGCTCCATCTCTTCCCGCGCGCCGACGCCGCTGAGCTGCAGAAAGGACCACGGCTCGGGCTCAGCGTGTCGCGCAAAGTTGGCGGCGCAGTCGAGCGCAACAAGGTCAAGCGACTGCTCCGCAGCGCCGTTGATCAACTCGTCGAGCGTTTCGATCCGGCTTCGGACGTAGTGGTTGTAGCCCGCACCGATGCTGGAGAGCTCTGCGAGCGCGAGGGCTTGGACGGAGTTAAGCGCGAGCTTGAGGAGCTGATCGCTCAGTCGACCAAGCAGGGCGACGGATGAGCTCGGCGATCAGACGCGCCGCGAGCCTGCCGATCGTCGCCTACCAGCGCTTCATCTCACCGGCGATCCCGCGCCGCTGCAAGTACGAGCCGACCTGTTCGGCCTACGCCGCGCAGTCAATCGCCGAGTACGGCATACTTCGCGGGCTGGTTCTTGGGGGATGGCGCTTGTTGCGCTGTAACCCATTTAGTCACGGCGGGTTCGATCCGGTCAGTGACCAAAGCCTCTTCGCACACCGCAACTGCTCAACTAACGATTCCCACACCGCACATTAATAACTGATGCCTTTCATCACAGCCGGCATAGAAGACACTTTCGAGACGATCCTCTCGCCGCTGATTGCCGTCTTCCAAGCGCTGCTGATCTTCTTTCACGACAGCGTCGGTCTTAGCTGGGGCCTGGCGATTATCGCGCTGACGATGGTCGTGCGAATTGTCCTGCTGCCCTTGACGATCAAGCAGTTCCGCTCGATGCAGGCGCTGCAGACGCTCTCGCCGCAGATCAAGGATCTGCAGGCCAAGTACAAGGGCGACAAGCAGCGGCTGAATCAGGAGATGATGAAGTTCTACCAGGAGAACAAGGTCAATCCGTTTGGCTCTTGCCTTCCTCTGATTGCCCAGATTCCGGTCTTCATCAGCCTCTTCTACATGCTCCGTGCGCCGCTGAAGGTTGACATTTGCGGCCCGGAGAGCGCAATTCTTGCGGCAGGTCAGAAAGCGACGCCGCCCACCGGTCTCGACACGACTTATTGCCAGGAGGTCATTCCCGGCTCAGCTGAGTTCTTTTTCATCCCCGATTTGACTGCGCCGGCGCTCGGCTGGGTGCTGATCCTGCTGCTCGTTCTTTACGTCGTCTCGCAGCTGCTCTCGAGCCTTTTGATGTCGGTCACCTCGGATCGCAACCAGAAGATCATCATGATCGCGCTGCCGTTCGTCTTCGTTTTCTTCATCAAGGGCTTCCCTGCAGGCCTGATGGTCTACTGGATCACGACCAACTTCTGGACCGTCGGCCAGCAATATTTCTTGAAGCGAGCGACCGGTCAGTTGCCGCCCTGGTTGGGCGGGAACCCCGATGGGCTGCCGACCACGGTCGCTACTGCTAGCGCTAGCGGGAGCTCGAGCGGGAGCTCGACCACTGCGCCACCACCGGCTGCTAAGAAGAAGAAAAAGCGTTCTGGGAAGAGGAGCTAATGGCTACACCTGAAGAGGCACAGGAGCGGACACTCGAACTGCTTGAGCAGATCGTCGACGCTCTCGATCTCGATGCCGAGATTGAGGTTGTGATCAACGACGATGCGGTCACAGGGACGCTCGAGGGAGACGACCTCGGGCTCTTCATCGGTAAGCACGGCCAGACGATCGACGCTGTTCAGCATCTCGCGACGCGGATCATCCAGCGCGATGCAGCCGACGGCGAGCGGATCCGTGTTGAGATCGATGCTGCCGGTTACCGCGACCGCCGCCGTGAACAGCTCGAGCAGCAGGCCGATGAGGCCGCGGAGAAGGCTTTGGGCGATGAGGCCCCGGTCGATCTGCCGGCAATGAACGCCGCTGAACGCCGCATCGTCCACCAGCATCTGCGTGACCGCGAAGACGTTGACACGCACAGCGAGGGTGACGAACCACGTCGCTACCTCGTGATTACGCCCGTAATTCCTTAGCGCAACTGGCTAGTGCGTTCCACGTGAAACGCTCGCTAGCGCTAGCTTGACTGCTGTGACCGTTGCCGAGCGCTGCCGCGAACTAACCGATCGCTTTGAGCTGCCGCCACGCAGCGCCGAAAAGCTCAACGCACTGCTGAAGTTCGTCATCACCGGTCCTAGCTCGCTGACCAACGTTCGCGACCCAGCCGCGGCGGTCGAGCTGCACATTGCCGATTCACTAGCTGGCCTCGAGCTTCCCCAAATTCGCGCTGCGACGAAGATTGCCGATCTCGGCTCCGGCGGCGGCTTTCCTGGCCTCGTCTTGGCGATCGCGCTCCCCGATGCGCAACTAACACTGGTTGAGAGCGCAGCCCGCAAAGCCGACTTCCTCCGCGAGACAGCCGAGGCGATGACGCTCGACAATGTTGCCGTTGTTGCCGAAAGGGCTGAGTTGTGGGCGCTTGAAGCACGCGAGCAGGATGCCGTGACGTCGCGCGCGCTGGCCTCAACTTCGATCCTGCTCGAGTATGCCGCTCCACTACTGCGCGTCGGCGGTTCGCTCGTCGCCTGGAAGGGCAGCCTCGGCGATGGCGAGCTTGCTGACGCTGCTTTTGCTGCCCAGGAGCTACAGATGAGTCCACCGCTAGCAGTCGAGGTGACCGACGACTTGGTCCGCGGCGCCGATCGTCGGCAGCTGATCGTCAGCGAGAAGCTCGCCGCAACTCCTGATCGGTACCCGCGGCGCCCGGGGATCGCAAAGAAGCGCCCCCTGGCCGCAAAATAGCGCTGAGCAGGGCTAGTTCGCCCCCGAACTAATCTGCCAGGGAGCCCACTCTTTACCGACCGATAGGCCCGGTAACTTGGGGCTTAGATGGGAACTATCTACGCGATCGCGAACCAGAAGGGCGGCGTCGGCAAGACGACTACCGCCGTCAATGTCGCGGCCTGCGTCGCTGAGGCTGGTTTTTCGACGATTTTGATCGATGCCGACGCTCAGGCCAACGCAACTGTCGGGCTTGGGGCACCGAAACTCTCAACGCCGAACCTCTACGACGTCCTCGCCGGCCGTATTGCAGCGGTCGATGCGCTGCTCCCGACTGAGGTTGAGAATCTGCGTCTGCTCGCGTCGCACCCCGATCTGGCAGCCGCAAACGTCGAACTTCCTCGCGAAGTCGGCTCCGAGACGCGCCTGCGAGATGCGCTCGAGCCGCTGCGCGACCAAGCCAGCTACCTGATCATTGACTGCCCTCCGTCGCTTGGCCCGCTGACGATCAATGCTCTCGTTGCCGCCGACCGAGTGATCGTGCCAGTGCAGACCGAGTACTTCGCACTCGAAGGATTAGCTGGCTTGCTCGACACGCTGAGCCTCGTGCAACGCGAGCTCAACCCACGCCTCGTCGTAGCGGGAATGCTGCTGACGATGCACGACGGCCGCACGCGTCTCTCGCGCGACGTCGAGCGCGAAGTCCGCGAGCATTTCCCTGAGCTGGTCTTTGAAACTGTCATCCCGCGCAACGTGCGCGTCGGTGAGGCACCCAGTTATGGGCGCCCTGTAATCCATCACGATCCGCACTGTGCGGGGGCCGAGGCATATTTCGCACTCGCCCAGGAGGTAGCAACCCGTGGCTGATACTGGAATTGGACGTGGCCTAGCCGCGATCCTCGAACTTCGCCCTGAGGATGGGCAGCCGGCAGCCGAGCTGCGCGATATCAACGTCGAGCTGATCGCCCCGAACCCGAACCAGCCGCGTCGGCGCTTCGATGAGGAGGCGCTGGTGGCGCTCGCCGATTCACTCGCCGATCAAGGAGTGCTGCAGCCTGTTCTAGTCCGCCCACTTCCAGGCGGTAGCTACGAGCTGGTAGCCGGAGAGCGCCGCTGGCGTGCCGCGCAGATCGCCGGGCTCGAGCAGGTCCCCGCGATCGTTGAGCAGCGCGACGACACAGAGGCGCTAGAAGCCGCGATCGTTGAAAATATGGCTCGCGCCGACCTGAACCCAGTCGAAGAGGCTCGCGCCGTTGCGGCGCTCGTCGAAGAGCTTGGGATGACGAAGAAGGCCGTCGGCCGCCGCGTCGGCCGCAGCCGCTCGGCGATCTCAAACCTGTTGCGGATCCTCGATCTCCCGGATTCGGTGCTGGAAATGCTTGAGCAGGGCTCGCTGAGCGAAGGTCACGGCCGAGCGCTACTGCTCGCCGACGATAACTCCGACCGCAAGCGGCTCGCGCGATCAGCGAACGAGGGCGGCTGGTCGGTTCGCGTGCTTGAAGATCGTGCTCGCAAGGCAAACGCTGATGGCGGTGGCAAACGAGCAAAGGCAGGCAAGCGCGGGACGGAGCAGGTCCACCCCGACCAAGCCGATGCCTGCGAGCAGATTGCGCGGACGCTCGGCGAAGCTTTCGGGCGTGAGGTCAAGGTTCGTCCGCGTGGTACCGGCTACAAGGCGGAGCTGACGATCGACGACGTCGCCGACGCTGACCTCGTCGCCGGCTTGATCTCAGCTCGGCGCCTGACCTGAGCGCATGAGCTTGACGGGCCTCGCTATCCTGCCCAACCTGCGGGCGATTAGCTCAGTTGGTTAGAGCGCGTCTCTGATAAGGACGAGGTCCCAGGTTCGAATCCTGGATCGCCCACTCTGTTTGTCGCCGGCAGCAAAGCCAGCGGCTCTCAGGGGACCTAACCCGGATCGTGAGCAGAAGCACTCTGTAGGGTGATTATTCGCACGCGATGAAAGAAAAGATCAGAGAGTTTCACCTCCGCCTGCAGGCGCAACAGGACGCTCACAAGGAGCGCAGTCTCTGGCTGCGGACGGTTGGTGTCGTAGTTGGGATCGCGCTGTTGCCGCTCGGCGTGATCCTGATCCCATTGCCCGGCCCTGGGGTCGGAATTATCTTGGCTGGGCTGGCGATCCTCTCACTCGAGTTTCACTGGCTTCGCAAGTTGCTCGACAAGGTTATGCCGCTGATCGCTGGTCACCCAAATCGCGACGAGCTAGAACCTCCACCAGCCGATCGCCCGCGTGAGAGTGATCGTCGGTAAGCGGCCCCGCTCTAGCTAGCCGAGCAGGTCTGTGAGGCCCTTGCTGAGCGAGCTAAGGCCCCAGAGTACGGCGAAGATCGCGATGATCTGAAGACCGTGGTTCTCGAGCCAGCCGGAGAATCGCTCAACGCGGTCCTGAGTCTGCTCTGGGTTGATCAAGTAGCCGATCAGCGGCAGCTCTGCGAGCGTGAACATGATCAGGTTGAAGAGAACGACGAGCATGATCGCCTCGACCGTGGAGTAGTCCGCCTCGGCGATGTCGGCCAGTGCAAAAAGGTAGAAAGGCCCCGGCAGGTTCAGAACCATGCCGGCGATCAGGGCTAGCAGCACCGATCCGCGATCAAGCACACGGACGGTCCAAGGATCCTTCGCCTCCTGCAGCTCGCCGTGCTTCTTGATCTGCTTGGCCTCTTTGCGGCTCTTGCGCTTGCCACGCCAGTTGTCGATCGTCGCGCGGCCGCGCTTGCTGCCGGTTAGCCAGGCGAGCGCAAAGGCGGCGATCGCCGCCCCGATTTCGAAGAGGGGATCGGTCGTACTGCTCGACGAGCCGAAGTTAGGGTCGCTGCCTGCCGCGTTCAGCAGGATAAATCCGGCAGTGAGGCTGACGGCCAACCCGCCGATGTAAAAGGCCAGCAGCAGCGCAGCCGGGCGCTCGCGCGTAAGGATTACCGATACGCCAGCGAGCAGCGCCGGAAAGAACGCAGAGCCAGCTGCGTATAGAAGAATCTGCGCCACAGCTTCAGATCATGCCGCAACTCGCGGCGCGGCGCTACGGATCGCTACGTCGCCGCGCCCTTCGCCTTCAGATCTTCGAAGTACTGATCACCTTCGATTGAGATGTTCGGCAGGATGCGGTCAAGCCAGTGAGGCATGTACCAGGTGGCCTTGCCGAACAGGCTCATCGTTGCTGGCAGCAGCACGCAGCGCACCAGCGTCGCGTAGATGATGATCGCAACCGCCGTCCCAACGCCGAACTGCTTGACGATCGGGTTGCCGTTGATCACGAAGGCGAGGAAGACGGCGGTCATGATCAGCGCTGCTGCACTGACAATCTTGCCGGTAGATGCCAATCCCTCAACAATTGCGGCCTGCGGATCCTTCTTCGCAAGCCACTTTTCTCGTACAGCGCTCATCAGGAAGACGTTGTAGTCCATCGAGAGTCCAAAGAGGACGGCGAACATCATCAGCGGCACGTAACTGACGACCGGAATTGTGCCGTCGAGCCCGATCAGCGAAGTTCCGCGGCCGACTTCAAAGACCGCTGTCGTGACACCGAATGCGGCAGCGACAGTGATTAGATTCATCAGCGACGAGATCAGCGCCAGCCCGAGCGCACGGAAGGCCATCGTCATCAGCAGGAAGCCGAGCAGCACGACGACAACGATCGTCAAGACCAGTCGATCACCGATCAATGTCGCAAGGTCAACGTAGCTCGCGGTCTGCCCGCCAACGTAGGCCGTCAGAGACGTGCCCTTTGTGGCATCGGGGATCGTCGTCGCACGCAGGTCGGTAACGAGATTTGAGGTTGACTGCGACGAGGGCCCGGTCGTCGGCGTGACATTGATCGTCGCCGCATTGTTGTCGGAGTCGACAGATGCCGGCGACGCCGACGCCACGCCGGAGGCTCCAGCCAGCGCCGTTTGCAGGTCGGTGAGCTGAGTCTGAACGGTGCTGGTGTCGGTTGAGTTGATCGCGATCGCGATCAGGAAGCCAGCGTTGGCGCCAACGCCGAAGCCTTCATTGAGAAGGTCGTATGAGATTCTTGCCTGAGTGTTAGTTGGGAACGAGCCGTTGTCCTGCTGGCCCAGATAGAGCTGATGGATCGGGTACGCGAGCGCGGCGAGCACGATCAGCGAAAGGATCAGCGATGGGACGCGGAAGCGCACGATCCACTGCCCCCAAGCGATCCAGCCCGGTGACTCAGCCGTCTTCTCTTGCTTCTCAATCGACATGAAGGGCAACGCGAAGCGATCGAGTCCCTTGCCGGCGATCGAGAGCAGCGCCGGCATTAGCGTCAGAGCCGAGAGCATCGCGAACAGCACTGCGACGGCCGCCGAGTAGCCCATCGCAGAGAGGATTGGAACCTTCACGACGGCGAGGCAGAGCAGCGCCAGAATCACGGTTGAACCGGCGAACACGACAGCTCCACCGGCCGTCGCAGTTGCTCGCGAGGCGGCCTCTTTGTAGTCGAGCCCTAGCCCGACGTGCTGCCTGTGTCGGCTGACCATGAAGAGCGCATAGTCGATCCCCACTCCGAGGCCGATCATGATCGCCAGCGTCGGCCCAATCGTTGGCACCTCAACGAGCTGACCAAGCAGGTAGACGCCGGAGATTCCGGCGACTAGGCCTACCAGCGCGGTCACCATCGGCAGCCCCATCGAGACCAGCGTGCCGAACGTGAAGAGCAGAATTATGATCGCGGCAATGATCCCGACGATCACGCTGAAGTCAACGTTCGGGTTGGAGACAGCGTTGCCGACGTAGCCGCCGACGCCGACAGTCAGCCCGGCCTTCTTCGCCGGCTCGGCGAGGTTGACGAGGTCGTTGCCTTCGTCGACGGTCAGTTCGGAGGGAGAGTCCTTGATCGTGACGCTAATAACCGAGATCTGCCCGTCCTTGCTGTTCAGCGACTCAGACTGCGTTGTCGTGCCGAGCGGGCTGACGACTGATATGACGCCCGAGTCGTTCTCGTAGTTGGAGACCGTTTCGTTGATCGCGTCGGTGTACTGCGAGTCGCTGATCAGATTGCCGCCAGGGGCACCGAGGACAACGGGAATTGAGCCGTTCGCAGCATCGGGCCAGCGATCGTTGAGCAGATTGGTCGCGTCCTGGCTACCCGTGCCGTTCAGCGTCAGGTTGTTGGAGGTATTCCAGCCGAGAGCTTTGGAGCCGAGCAGCAGGCCGACGGCGATTACTACCCATGCGATCACGACAACCCAGCGGTGCTTAGTGCAGAAGTGGCCGAGGGCGTAAAGGACAGGGGTCATCAAAGGACTCCAGACTTAGGGGGATGCTGCAAGCCGCGGCAGCGTATCAGGAGGCGCCCTCATTATCTTCAGATCCTGCGACAAATCGGAAGAAACTTGGCTGATCTCTACGTCCAGGGGTAGGGACTTTTCGAAACGACGTGTGTTGTGCCGCCGGCGAACCGCGAGAGGCGGAATGGCTCAAGCAGCGGAGAGGGGCGATGGCCAAGGACCTCGCGCGCAGCCTCGCGGCCAACGGCGAGCATCTTGAAGCCGTGGCCGGCGTCGACAATCGAGTAGACGTTTGGCGCCGTCCAGTCGGTAACCGGATAGCGGTCC
>JBIHZY010000190.1:0-2976 GCA_044240185.1 Solirubrobacteraceae bacterium | reverse complement strand
GTTGCCGTTCTCCACAGGCGCGCCGGCGGGCGTCTGACCGACGGCGCGGGTCGGATCCACTCCAGCGCAAGCGCAACCGGCTAACCTGCCCCGCCGACGAGCCATGACCCACTCCACGATCACAATCGAGATTAATGACCGGGCCTACAGCGCCGATGTCGAGCCGCGCCGCCTGCTCAGCGACTTCATCCGCGAGGACGCAGGGCTAACTGGAACTCACGTCGGCTGCGAACACGGCGTCTGCGGCGCCTGCACGGTTCAACTGGACGGAGCCCCCGTCCGCTCATGCCTGATGCTTGCCATTCAGGCCAACGGACGAAGTGTTCGGACAGTCGAGGGCCTTGCCGATGATGCAGGTTTGCACCCATTGCAGCAGGCCTTTCTGGATGCCCACGGGCTGCAGTGCGGCTACTGCACGCCAGGATTCCTGATGTCGCTTGAGCCATATATCCGCGATGCGGATGCGATTTCGGAGCAGGGGATTCGTGAAGCTATCTCCGGGAATATCTGTCGCTGCACGGGCTACCAGTCGATCGTCGATGCTGTCCAGTTGGCAGCAGAGAAGATGCGACTCCAGGACGGCGCTTAACAATGAAGATCACAAACAGCTTTACCGTCGCCACACCGCTCGAGCAGACATGGGCAACGATCGTTGATGTCCAGCGAACGGCGAACTGTCTGCCTGGTGCCAGCGTCGAAGCGACCGACGAAGCCGGCGTCTTCGCCGGGCGGATGCGCGTCAAACTCGGCGCCGTAATAACCGAATACAGCGGTACCGCACGCGTACTTGAGATCGATGAGGATTCGCGAACAATCTCCTTTGACGTTGAGGGCCGCGAGATGCGCGGCCATGGCACGGCGGCGGCGACAATCACCAACCAGCTAACCGAGGACGGGCAGGGTACACGCGTAACAGTCGAAACCGACCTCAACGTGAGCGGCGCGCAGGCGCAGTTTGGACGAGGCTTGATGGCTGATGTGGCCGGTGCGATGCTCGACAAATTCGCGCTACGACTTGAGCAGGAGATCATCAACGGCCCCGAGACCATCACCGACGATCACGGTCGCACTACGGGCGATGCATCAGCGCCGGCGGTCAGTAGCGGTCGTCGATCAGGCGACGACGAAGATGACCTGCTTGACATTGGCGCGGCGGCGTGGCCCGCTCTTGCCCGCCGCACAGCACCAGGGATTGCCGCCCTGGCAGTGGTTGGCCTGCTCGTCGGGCTGGTGATGCGCAGCCGAACCAAGCGCGGAGTCACGATCCACTTCAATCTCTAACGCTTATGAAACCGGCGCCGTTTGATTACGTCAGGGCAATGCACACGGATCAGGCGCTTGAGCTGCTGGCATCGGCGGGCGACGAATCAAAGTTGTTGGCCGGCGGGCAGAGCCTGATCCCAATGCTCAACTTCCGCCTGGCGCGCCCGGCCCTGTTGATTGACATCGGGCGGATCGGCGAGCTCGCCTACATCACCCGTCAAGACGGGACCCTGCGGATCGGGGCCACGACGCGCCAAGCGCAGCTTGAGCGTTCGAAGCTCGTCGGCGAAGGATGGCCGCTGCTGGCACGAGCAATCGGCTGGGTCGCCCACCCGCAGATCCGCAGCGTCGGCACAGTCGGTGGCTCTGTCGCCCATGCCGACCCGGCCGCCGAGCTCCCTGTCGCCTGTTCCGTGCTCGAAGCGCGAATGACGGTCGCCGGCCGATCCGGCAAGCGCGAGATCAGCGCCGACGATTTCTTCGTCACTCACTTGACGAGCGCGATTGAAGCGGACGAGATGCTGCTTGAGATCGCGATCCCGGCAGCGCCCGATGGCGCCGGACAATCGTTCGTCGAGTACTCGCGCCGCCATGGCGACTTTGCCTTGGGTGGAGCAGCAGTCGTGATGCCGCTCGACGCCGAAGGGCGCTGCGGTGGTGTTCGAATCACGCTGATGACAGCAGCCCCCGTGCCATGGCGCGCTCGGACTGCAGAGAAGCTCCTCGAAGGCTCAGCGCCCGAGCTTGCAATGCTCTCAGCAGCGGCCGAAGCTGCAGCTTCGGAGATCAACCCGACCGGTGATATACACGGTGGCAGCTCATACCGGAAGGCTTTGGCCCGGACTCTCTGCCTTCAGGCTTTGACCGAAGCCGCCGCCACGGCGACGCCGCCGAATGCGACAGAGATGGACCAATGAGCGCCGACCGCGACGAGGCTGATCGGCGCTCAATCCCGCGTCTCGAGGACCCGCGCCTACTCCGCGGCGAGGGCGACTTTGTTGCCGATAGGCAGCCACCTGGAACCCTCCATGCCCACTTCGTCCGCAGCCCGATCGCGCACGGGAATCTGATCAACGTCAACTGCGAGCGCGCCGCCGCACTCCCTGGAGTGCACGCCGTCCTAACGGTCTCCGACCTTGTTGAGATTGGCGCCATCCCTCTGAAAGTCGGATGGAACCACCCTGGCCAGCGAATCACCGAAACCGGTTTGCTCGCAAGCGACCGCGTTCGCTGGGTCGGGCAGGCAATCGCCGTCGTGCTCGCCGACAGCCTCTACCTCGCCGAGGATGCTGGCGAACTTGTCGAACTCGAGCTTGAGCCGCTGCCGGCGATCACCTCGGCGGGCGCTGCAATCGATGCGGACGCGGCAAAGCTCTACCCCGACTGGGCCGACAACGTACTCGCCGAGTACACCGCCGGGGTACCCGCTGACCCGGAGCTGTTCGACCGAGCGGCAATCACGCTGAGCGAGAAATTCAGTATCCAGCGGCTCGCAGCGAGCCCGCTCGAGGGGCGCGCTGCGCTGGCGGTCCCCGAACTGGGGAGTGACCGGGTCACGGCTTGGATCTCAACCCAAACGGCACACCACGCGAGCGAGGTGATCTCCGAGGCCTGTGGCTGGCCGACGAGCCGCCTGCGCGTGATCACGCCCGATGTCGGCGGCGCCTTTGGATTGAAGGAAGCAGTCTTTGCCGAGGACGTGATCACCTGCCT
>JBIHZY010000047.1:0-10553 GCA_044240185.1 Solirubrobacteraceae bacterium | reverse complement strand
TCGCGCCAAAACAGTTTGGCGCGCAGGAAGGGGTCTGCCCTGTGACCGCGCCCTTCTTCTTTGGTGCGGTGTAGTTATGAAGCTTTGCGCCTTTGAGGTTCGCTCCGCGTAGGTCAGCTCCGCGTAAGTCAGCTTCGCGTAGGTCAGCGCCGTGTAGGTCGGCCTTCCGTAGGTCAGCGAACCGTAGCTTGACGTGATGAAGCGTTGCTCCGCTCAGCTTTGCTCCGCGTAGATTCTTGCCGTTCAGGTTTTTGTGAGCGCATTTCGTCTTAGCTTTGATCTTGCAGCCGTTGACGGTGCGAGCCTGCGCTGACCCAGCGAGCAGCGCGACCGATAGAAGTGACAGACCGAGGACTTTCGCAAATGAACGCATTTACTGAGCCTACACAATGCGCCCTATCCGTACTCCGGTTCAACGCGGACGGCCTGCCGTCCCGAAGGCAGGAGGCCGCAGGTTCGAATCCTGCCGGGCGCGTGGGCTTACACTCAGCCGCCAGCGACGGCCGGCAAGATCTGTACCTCTTGCCCGTCTGCAACCGGCGTGTCGAGCAATTCGCCGAAGCGGATGTCGTCGCCGTTGACGTAAACGTTGATGAAACGGCGGAGCGTTCCGTCCTCGTCGCTGAGCCGTTCGCGCAGCTCTGGGTGAGCGGCGTAGAGCGCCTCTAGCGCTTCGCCTACCGTTGATGCATCAACGGCTACCGCGCCTTCCCCCCCGGCGCTAGCTCGGAGCTGGGTTGGCAGCTTGACGGTAACGCTCATTGCGCAGCAACTAGGTTCGCTTCAACTTTCGACGTGAACTCGTCGAAGGTCGGTTCGATCTCAAACGACTCAAAGCTGCCTCGCACGGCGTCGAGCGTCTTCAGCCCGTCGCCCGTAATGACGGCGACTACTGACTCGTCGCGGCCGATGTCGCCGCGCTCGGCGAGCTTCGCCAAGGTTGCGATCGTCACGCCGCCGGCGGTCTCCGTGAAAACACCCGTCGTCTCTGCGAGCAGGCGAATCCCGCTGCGGATCTCGTCGTCGGTTACCGAATCGATTGAGCCGCCGCTGCTCTTCGCCAACTCGAGCGCGTAAGGGCCGTCAGCAGGGTTACCGATTGCAAGCGATTTGGCGATCGTGTTCGGCTTGACCGGCTGACAGAAGTCGCGACCCTCGGCCCATGCCGTGGCGACCGGCGAACACCCGGCAGCCTGCGCACCGTTCATTGTTGGCAGCTCACCTTCGAGCAGTCCGAGCTCAAGCCAGTCGGCGAAGCCTTTGCCGATCTTTGTGAACAGCGAGCCGGAAGCAACCGGGGAGACAATCCGGTCCGGCGTGCGCCAACCAAGCTGCTCGCCGATTTCGTAGGCGATCGTCTTCGAACCTTCGGCGTAGTACGGACGCAGGTTGACGTTGACGAAAGCCCAGTTGCGCTCGCCGCTTAGCTCCATGCAGAGGCGATTGACGTCGTCGTAATTGCCGCGGACCTTGACCAGGTTGGTGCCGTAGACGCCGGTCGCGAGGATCTTCTGCTCCTCAAGGTCGGCTGGGATGAAAACGTAGCTCTCCATTCCGAGCGCCGCAGCGTTGGCGGCGACCGAGTTGGCGAGGTTGCCGGTCGAAGCACAGGCCAATACCTCGAAGCCAAAGGCACGGGCGCGGGCAGCGGCAACGCTGACGACGCGGTCTTTGAACGAGTGCGTCGGGTTAGCGGCGTCGTTCTTGACCCAGACCTCGCCGAGACCGAGCCGCTCCGCAAGCCGGTCAGCACGAATCAACGGCGTGCAACCGGCGGCAAGGCCGACGCGCGACGAGTTGCGACCCGACGGGCCAGGAGGGCCGTCCGGCAGCGGCAGGAAGTCGGAGTAGCGCCACAGGTTCTGTGGGCCGCCCTGAATCCGGCGACGCAGCTCAGGAATGTCCTGAGCCAAGCCGCTGTTGTCGTAAGCAACTTCGAGGGGCCCGAAGCAACGTTCGCAGACGTAGATCGGGTCTAGTCCGTATTCAGATCCGCATTCGCGGCACTTCAGATTGGTGGCACTCATTAAAAAACCTCCGCCGTCAAGTGGCGGAGGTATGAGACTTCCACCACATCTGTCAGGAATTGGCACCTTCCCTTTCGGGAGGTTGCCGGGGTTTCAACGGGCCAGTCCCTCCACCCCTCTAGATGTGTCCAGCTATGTGAGCAGCAAGATAGCACGTCAGCGTGCAGAGCTACAACTGCCAGCCGCTCGCCGTTACACTGCGCAGCAGAGGTCAATTCTGATGCCAGCCGACGAACCACGAAGTCTCGATGCCGAGCCTTCCCAAGCCTACGCTGCGTCGACCTCTGCGCCGACGCGGCAATGAGTCGGTCCCTGTAGCCGAAGAGCTTGGCGCTGCCCGCGTTGAGGTAATTGAAGCAACCGGTACAGCCGGCGGGCTGAAGTGGATCAACTTCAGCGACTGGCGTTCTGTCGAACGCGACTGGCTGAAAGAGAACTTCGACTTCCATGACCTTGATTACGAGGATCTGAACTCACGCAACCAGCGGCCGAAGGTCGACGAATACGACGACTACCTATTCATCGTGCTGCAGTTCCCGCGGTACGACAAAGAGATTCGGCGGCTGAGCGCAGTCGAACTCGACGTTTTCGTCGGTCCCGACTACGTGATCACGATCCCCAAGTCGCCACTTCCAGCCGTTGATTATCTCTTTGAGCGCTGTGAAAGCCGCCCAAAGGTTCGTGAGGAACTATTCGGCAAGGGCGCCGGCTACCTGCTCTACCGAATTATTGACGACTGCGTCGACGCTGGTTTCCCGATGCTGCGCAAGATCGGCAACAAGCTCGAGAAGCTCGAGAACGATGTCTTCGAAGGTCGCTCGAGTGAAGTGGTCCGCGACATCTTCACCGCCAAGCAGGAAGTGATCAACTTCCGCTCCGTCGTCCGGCCAATGCGACCGGCCCTCGCCGACCTCGAAAGGACGACAAAGCGTTACGCCGCCCCTGACCTGGACATGTACTTCGACGACATCAACGATGCCTCGGAACGTGTCTGGGACATGCTCGAGAACTTCAAAGAGGTCGTCGAGGCACTTGAGGAAACGAACGAGTCGGTGCTGTCGCACGAGCTCAACACGACGCTGCGCGTGCTCACGGCAATCAGCCTCGTACTTCTGCCCCTGACACTGATTGCCAGCATCTTTGGGATGAACGTCGCTGTGCCCGGCCAGGGCGAACTCGCTGCTTTCTGGATCGTCGTTGGCGTGATGGCCTTCCTGCTGGTTGCCTTGATCGCGCTCTTCCGCCGCCGTGGCATCCTCTAGCGCCGCGCCGCGCCGGCGGATGCTCGTGATCGTCAACCCATACGCAACCTCGGTCGATCGCAAGATGCGCGACCTCATCCTTGCGGCGCTGACGACTCGTTACGAAGTCGAGGTCGCTGACACGACCGCACCGGGCCACGCCAGCGAACTAGCGACGGTTGCCAGCGCCGACGGCACTCAGGTCGTCGCGACGTTCGGTGGCGACGGCACGCTCAATGAAGCGGCCGACGCGCTCGCCGGTTCGGGCGTACCGCTCTACCCCCTCCCCGGCGGCTCGCAGAACGTCTTCGCCAAACTACTCGGGCTTCCAAGCGAAATTGTCGACTCGACCGCCCGCCTGCTCGACCTTGCAGACAGTTGGCCGCTGCGGCGTGTTGATCTTGGCCGCGTCAACGGCCGCGTCTTTACGTTTGCCGCCGGTGTTGGCTTGGACGCGAGCGTCGTCGCCAAGGTCGATGCCAACCCCGGACGCAAAGCGCGGCTGCGGCAATGGTCCTACCTTCAGAGCGGGCTGATTGTCTTCATGCGCAGCTACGCGCTCCGCAAGCCACGGATTGCCGTTGAGACCGAGCGTGGTGATCTCTCCGCGACGACGGTTCTGATCCAGAACGGAGAGAACTTCACCTTCGCTGGCACGACACCCGTCACAGTCTGCGGCAACGTTGGACTGGACTCGGGCAGCTTCTCAGCCGCGCTCGTCAATAGCGGCGCGCCGCTTCGGGCCGGAATCACAGCCCTGCGAGTCTTTGGCGCGACGGCTGCAAACGGCGGGACGAACGGGACTACGCAGCTTGGGCCGCTGACGACTATGCGGCTGCGCTCGAGCGACGGGGAACCGCTGCCGCTGCAAGTTGACGGCGACTTCGCTGGGCAGCACCAGGAGGTCGAGTTTACGATTGAGCCGGGCGCGCTAACCGTCCTCGCGCCGCCGCTTAAGAGCCAGGCGTAACGCGGTAAGCGTCGAAGACGCTCTCGACCGCTCGAAGCCGCGTAATCGTCGCTTTCAGGACGGCAGTGTCGACGACCTCGATCACGAAGCGGTTAGCAACCATCGGCCGGTGGTCGAGGCAACGTGCTTCGACGATGCTGGCGCCTTGCTCGCCGATTGTGCGCGTCAGGTCCTCGAGCAGACGCGTGCGATCCCACGCATCAACATGGATCTCCGCGAGGAAGCCGGTTTGGTTGTCGCCCTCCCAGCGGACGTCAACGAAGCGGGCCGGATCCTTGCGCAGCGCACTGACGTTGCGGCAATCGTCACGGTGGATCGTGATCCCGCGGCCCAGCGAGACGTAACCGACGATCCCATCGCCGGGAACCGGGTGGCAACACTTCGCTAGGCGCAGCATCACGCGATCCGCGCCCTTGACCTTGATCCCGAGCTCGTGCGAGCTTCCGCTCGGCATCCGTGGGCCGGGGCGGTCGGGCTCTAGAACCTCGCCGGCGGTCGGTTCCGGCTCGGCCGTCTTGCCTTGGCCAAGCTGGGTGATGATCTTCGCGACGACGACCTTCGCCGAGATTTTCGAACCGCCGAGAGCGACGTAGAAATCTTCCGTCCTGCGGAAGCCCATCTCGCGGATTACGGCGGCTAGCAGCGGCGAACCGGTGATCTTCTGCACCGGCAGGTCAGCGCTGCGCAGCTGTGCTTGAAGCATCTCGCGTCCGCTGCGCTCAGCATCCTCACGGTTCTCAGCACTGAACCACTGCGTAATCTTCTTCCGCGCGCGGGTCGTGGTGACCAACGCGAGCCAGTCCCGCGAAGGCCCCCGCTCACGTCGCCCCGTGAGAACCTCGACGCGGTCACCGGAACGCAGCTCGTAGCCGAGCGGCACGAGTTTGCCATTGACCTTCGCCCCGACGCAACGATGGCCAAGCTCAGTATGGATCTCATACGCGAAATCGAGCGGTGTCGCGCCTGAGCCAAGAGAAAGGACCTCGCCTTCGGGCGTGAACACGTAGACCTCGTCCTCGTCGTCCTCGAGCTCGCCCTTGAGGTTGCCAACGAACTCGTCAGGATCGGCGAGCTCTTGTTGCCACTCGAGCATTGAACGCAGCCACGTCAGCTTTGTCTCGCCCGCTGGCGTGCCTGGCGCGGCACCCGCAAGGCGATCTTTGTACGACCAGTGCGCAGCCACACCGTACTCTGCTGTCTCGTGCATTTCGCGGGTGCGGATCTGAATCTCCAGCGGCAACCCCTCGGGGCCAATCACCGTCGTGTGGAGCGACTGATAACGGTTAGCTTTCGGCATCGCAATCATGTCTTTGAAGCGACCAGGCAGCGGCTTCCAGAGCGAATGGATAACGCCCACGACGCCATAACAATCCTTAACGCTCTCGACAGTGACGCGCATCGCCGTTAGGTCGTAGATCTCATTGAACTCGCGATCCTTCTTCGTCATCTTCGAGTAGATCGAATAGAAGTGCTTCGCTCGGCCGGAGATCTGGGCTTCGATCCCAAGCGCTTTCAACTCTGACTGAAGCTGCTCGCCGGCTGCTGCGACGTACTGCTCGCGAGCCTCGCGCTGCTGATTAACGAGCCCTTTGATCTCATTGAACTTGCGTGGGTGGAGCGCCGCGAAAGCGAGGTCTTCTAGCTCCCACTTGATCGCGTGGACGCCGAGTCGGTGCGCTATCGGGGCGTAGATTTCGAGCGTTTCGCGAGCCTTCTCAATCTGCTTCTGCTTCGGCATCGCTGAAATCGTGCGCATGTTGTGGAGGCGATCAGCCAACTTGAGCAAGATCACTCGGATATCGGTCGCCATCGCGACGATCATCTTGCGGTAGTTCTCGGCCTGTGCCTCGTTGCGCGACTTAAACGAAAGCGCGTCGAGTTTCGTTACGCCGTCAACGAGCGAGGCTGCCTCGTCGCCAAAGATCTGTTTGATCTGCTCGAGCGAGGCTGCAGTGTCTTCGACCGTGTCGTGGAGCAGTGCTGCCACAAGCGTCTCAGTGTCGAGCCCAAGGCCGGCGCAGATCGTCGCCACGCTGACTGGGTGGCTGATGAACTCTTCGCCCGAGCGGCGACGCTGATCGCGGTGCTGGTGACCGGCGAAGCGGTAGGCCTCGATGATCTTCGCCTTGTCGATTGGCAGAGCGCTCTGCGGCTCACGCTCCGCGATTACGGCAAAGAGCTCTGAGAGGGCATCGCGCTCACGCTGATCTAGTGGCGCTTGCGCCGACGGCGGCGAGCTGGGCGCGGCGACTACGCCGCCAGCGCTGCGATCGGGCTCAGCCATGCTCTGGCCTCCTCGACGACTCGAACGTGCTCAGTGAAGGACGGCGAAGTGTCGAGCTCACGGCGTTCAGGTTCCTGTGCAAGCAGCGTGAGCGCCGAGCCGTCGAAGCTGGCGAGGCCGAGCTCTCCGAGTACACGGATGATCGTTGCCATCTCGAGGGGAGTGCGCAGAGCATCGCCACTTGCGAGCTGCTCGAGCAGCGGCGACTGGGGACTGTCTCGCAAGGCCCGGTAGACGCCGGCCAATGAGCCGCGTAGATCCGCATTCCGCTCAATTTCATCGAGTGAGAAGCGTAGCTCAGCCGGCCCCCACAGCTGGTGAGCAAAGCTCCCCCCGGCGCCAACGCCAAGCAGGCGCTCGGCCGCCGCCGAGGGAGGCGGGTCGAGAGCAACAAGCTGTTCGAACTGACTTAGAAGCGTCGGATCTGCGAGCAGGAGCGCCCATGAGGTGAGCGCGAAGCCACCAATCCGCCCAGTTAGCTGGGCGCGTCTGCGCTGCTCCGAGGCGCAGACGACGAGCACGGTTTCGCCGGACGCGACCAGCGCCCCAAGGACACCGGCGACGCCACAGCCGCGCCGATCGAGCAGCTCGCGCGAACCCGCTGATTCAGCTCCGTCGTCTGCCACGGTCGTTGCAGCAAGCGCTGCTGTAACCGCTGCGAGGTCGTCCTCAGGACGACCAACTAGCTCGATACGGCCAGCGGGGGCGACGGTCTCTGAGATAACGAAGCGCAGCTCTTCGGCGCCGCGCCAACGATTCACCTCGAGCGAACCGAGAATGTCGAGCGCAGTATCGGCGCCTTCGGGAAGGCGCGAGGTCCCAAAGGCGACCGCTCCGATCCGCAATCCGGCGCTGTTGACGGTGCAGCGAAGGTGCTTGCCCTCGCCCATCGTGCGCGCACCGTCGAGCCGCGCTCCTGGAATCATCAGTTGTGGCTTCGGGTTGCCGATCCCAAACGGCCCGAGCGCCCCTAGCTGCTCAGCCAGCTCCAGGCTGAGGCCATCACCGCCGACGACAGCGTCCGCGTGACCGACCGGCGTAGCGGAGCTCCCGGCAAAGACGCCGGCACAGTACTGCTCGAAGTGATCAGCAAAGTCGCTAACCGAATCGGCTGCGACCGTGCAACCGGCAGCAGCGCGATGGCCCCCAAACCTGAGCAGGTCATCGGCGCAGGCTTCGAGCCCAGCGAGCAGGTCGAAGCCCGGGACTGAGCGCCCCGAGCCACTCCCCTCTTGGCCATCCAATGCGACGATCACGACAGGCCGCTGGTGCGTCTCAGCGAGCCGCGCAGCGACGATGCCGATTACGCCCGGATGCCACTCTTGCGAAGCCAAAACGTAGCCGTCGCGCGGCCCGAGCGCGGCCGCCTGCGCCTCAGCCTCGTGACGGATTCGCTGCTCTACGAGCTTGCGTTCGTTGTTGGCGTGGTCGAGCTCGGCGGCGATTGCGTCGGCGCGGACGGGATCATCGGTAAGCATCAACTCAACACCGCTGTCGGCTCGCTGCATCCGCCCAGCAGCGTTGATTCGTGGCGCCAACCGGAAGCCAATTGTCTTCTCGTCAATCTCTGCCGGGTCGACCTGAGCAACACGCATCAGCGCACGCAGACCGGGACGCTTCGTCCGCGCTAGCGCGACGAGCCCTTCGCGCACAAGCCGACGGTTCTCGCGAATCAGCGGCACGCAGTCGGCGACCGTTGCGAGCGCAACGAGGTCGAGATCCTGATCGCAGTCCTCTAGCTGCCCACCACTGGCTAGGTGGAGTGCTTGCGCGAACTTGTAGGCAACGCCGGTGGCACAGAGCTCAGGATCCGGGTAGCCGTTGACCAGCGGGTGGACGATCGGAGCATCCGGCAGCACACCATCGGCACGAGGGCGATGATGGTCGGTGACGATCACGTCAAGGCCAAGCTCGCGGGCCCGCGCCACTTCGTCTACGGCAGTAATCGCGCAGTCAACCGTGATCAAGAGGGCTGCAGGCCCGGCCGCGAACCGTTCGACGTTTTCGAGTCCAAGCCCATAACCGTCCTCGCGACGGCCTGGGATAAACCAATCAACGCTGCCCCCAAGCTGCCGCAGCGTCCGTACGAGGATCGCCGTTGAGCAGACGCCGTCAACGTCGTAGTCACCGTGGATCATGATTGTTGAACCGGCTTTGACGTGGCCGAGCGCCAACTCCACCGCATCCTCAATCCGCTCGAACTGAGCCGGCTCGTAGCGGTCATCGGCGAGCAAGAACTGCCGCGCGTGCTCGGCGTCACCAAGCCCACGCCGGACGAGCAGCTGAGCTACAACCGGGTCCAGGTCAAGCGTGTCAGCGAGCGCCAACACTTCCGCAAACGGCGCTGCTGCGATCTCTATCTGAGCCGGTTCCACTACCTGACAGTAGGCCGAAAGGCCGACAGAAGCGCGGCCCTACAGGTGAAGCGCCGGATTACCGCGCCTCACGCCGATTGCGTACGCGGCGCCCAATCCGAGAAGTGCACCAGGGATCGCTTCAACAGCGGTCATCGCCGTAATCGTCGCGTTACCAGGAACACTGAAGCCGCTGAAGATCAGCCCGATGATCACGGCGCCCGCGGTCGCACAGAGCAGGCTGCCAACGATGCCACCCCAAAAACGGTCCGGAATGAAAATCGAGAAGTGCCAGATTGCTATCCCCATCATCACCCAAGCCAGAGCAGCCATTAGCGCCTCCCGTGCTTCTTGTTGCGTTTCCGTCGAGGCGTTTTCTGCGACGACGGCTCGTCCTTAAGGACCAAGTCTTCGGGAAGTGCGTCAACGCCGCTGCTGGCGGCCGGCGGCGACTCTGGCGGCGCATCGTCAACTGGCGGCTGCTCGGTGGCTACCGCGCTCTCTGGCTCGTCGCCCTCAAGCTCGTCGCCCTTGCCGTCCTCGCCGTGGAGTTCGCGAACCATCTCGTCAAACTCTTCGCCGCTGACGGCGCGCTCTGGATCCTCGGGAGCTGTTAGCCGGCCACGTGCCTTCTTCGTCTCCTCGACTTCAACCTCAGTCGCAGCGCCTCCTGCAGCGGTCGCGTATGGCGGGACTTCGCCACCGTTGGCGGCTGCAATCCGTGCACGGCGCGAGCGCCAGACGCCCTCGCCTTCCTTCCAGTGCATTAGCACCGGCGTGGCGATAAAGATCGACGAGTAGGTACCGGAGATAACACCCACGGCCAGCGCCAGCGCGAAGTCGCCGAGCGTCTCGCCACCAAAGAAGAGCAGCGCGAGGATCGGAAGCACGGTGCAGAACGACGTAGCCAGTGACCGCATCAACACTTCGCTCATCGAACGGTTGAGGATCTGCGAGAAGGCCGCGCGCGGCATCCGCGGCACGTTTTCGCGCACGCGGTCGAAAACGATGATCGTGTCGTAGAGCGAATAACCAAGAATCGTCAGCAGCGCGGCGACGGTAGCCGTAGTCACCTCCAACCCGAGTAGCGCGTAAACGCCGGCCGTGATTAAGAGATCGTGTATCAGCGCGACAAGTACTGGAACCGCGTAACGCCACTCGAAGCGAAGAGCAATGTAGGCGCTGATCACGATCAGCGAGGCGATGATCGCGATGATCGCGCTGTCGGCGACGGTCTTTCCGAAGGTCGGGCCGATCGTCTCGAAGCTATAGCTACCGTCGCCAAACTGCTTGTTCAGCGCCTGCTCGATCGACGCCCGCTCTCCCGACTGCACCGTGTCGGTAGAGATCTGGAACGCAGCCTGACCCTTGAACTCATTGCCAGTCAGCTTTTGAATCTTCGCCTTGCTGAGGCCCAACGGAGCGATCGTGTCACGGACCTGCTGCTCTGTCGCCTTAGTCGGGAGCTCGGCGACAAGACGCGTACCAGAGGTAAAGTCGATGCCGAGATTCAGGCCGTTTACACCGACGGCCAACGCGCCGATCAGCAAAATCAGACCCGAGAACGAGAAGAACCACTTCGACGCACCCATGAAGTCCCAGCGGAAGCGCTGCCGCGTCGAGTGCGTGCCAAGCATCGCCGGGCTTGCGGCGATCTTTGAGCCCGCCAGCCTGCCG
>JBIHZY010000189.1:0-3002 GCA_044240185.1 Solirubrobacteraceae bacterium | reverse complement strand
GGTTGGTCGCTGAAGTGGTTCTTTGGCGACAACAGCTTCAGCGTCTTCGGTGACCCGGCGCTTCAAGACGCGCTGACACACAGCCTCTTGCTAGCCGGACTGGCGATGCTGATCGCCACGCCGCTTGGAATCATGCTCGCGATCGGCCTGCAACGCTGGCGCGGCCGCGGTTCAGGGCCAGCCAATGTTGTCGCGCTACTGCCGCTCGTCACGCCGGAGCTGGTATTCGCAGTTGGCCTCTTCCTGCTCTTCACGACGCTGCTCTCAACGATTGGGCTGGGCACGACCGCGCAGGTGATCGGCCACGTGACCTTCTCAATGTCGTTCGTCGTCGTGATCGTGCGCGGCCGCCTCGTGACGGTCGGCCCCGACGTTGAGGAGGCCGCCGCCGACCTTGGCGCCCCTCCCCTGGCCGTAATCTGGCGTGTCCTGCTGCCGCTGCTGGCGCCAGCGATCGCGGCCAGCCTGCTGATCGTCTTCGCGCTCTCGATCGATGACTTCGTTGTCAGCCAGTACCTCGCTTCGGGCGCCGACACGGCGACCGTGCCAATGCGGATCTACGCCCAAGCGCGCGCCGCACCGCTGCCGTCGCTGAACGCACTAGCGACGCTGATGCTGCTCTTCACGCTGCTGGCGTTGGCCCTGGCATACGTTGTTTTCCGATTCATGACGCGTGGCGAAAAGCGTGGCTCGGCGATTGAACAGATCGCCTCAATCGATTCTGGAGGTGGACGATGAGTGAAGGAGATATCCGGCTCGAAGGGCTGGTTAAAAACTACGGTGATGTGGTCGCAGTCGACGGAATCGACCTGCATATCCCATCCGGCGAATTCTTCACGATGCTCGGCCCATCGGGCTGCGGCAAGACAACAACGTTGCGGATGATTGCCGGATTTGAGCGCCCAACCGAGGGTGAGATCCTGCTCGATGGTGTCGATATGTCGTCAACGCCACCGCACAAGCGCCGCGTCAACACGGTCTTCCAAAACTACGCGCTCTTCACGCACATGACGGTCGCCGAGAATGTTGGCTTTGGGTTGCGGTACCAGAAGGTCAGCAAGGACGAAGCGAAGCGCCGCGTCAATGCCGTGATGGAGATGGTTCAGATCAGCGAGCTTGGCGAGCGGCGGACTTCGGAGCTCTCTGGCGGCCAGCAGCAACGCGTCGCGCTGGCAAGGGCGCTGGTGCTGGAGGCGCCGGTACTGCTGCTCGACGAGCCGCTCGGCGCACTCGACGCACGCCTGCGGCTCGACCTTCAGGTTGAGCTGAAGCGAATTCAGGAGCAGCTCGAAGTGACCTTTATTTACGTCACCCACGATCAGGACGAGGCGCTCACGATGAGCGACCGCGTCGCCGTGATGAAGGGCGGAAAGATCGAGCAGTGTGACGTGCCGCAGAAGCTTTACGAGCAGCCCAACACGGCCTTCGTCGCCAACTTCCTCGGTTCAGCAAACCTGCTCAGCGTTGAGGCGCGGGCCGCGGGCGCAGGCTGCGACGTGATCCTCGGCAACTTCACGCTGAAGAGTGAAAGCAAACCTGAGCAGGCGGGTGTCGGAACGGCGATGATCCGCCCCGAATACGTCAAGCTCGAGCCGCAAGGCAGCGAAGGCGAGAACCGCATCCCCGGAATGGTCGAAGAGGTCGTCTACATGGGCTTCCACCAGGACGTGCGCGTACGGCTTGCCAACGGCGACTTGATCCGCGCCGACGTCCCCAACGATGGCGACTCACCGGAGTACGAGCAAGGCAACGCGGTTGCCGTTCACCTGCGCGCAGCGAACCTGCGCGTGCTCGACGACTACCCCGATGAAGCTGCTGACGAAACCGTTGACGACGCAGATCCCGCAGCCGTCTAGAGCAAACAGTGAGCTCAGAGACCGAGCTCAGGCGCGACCGACGACCAGATCTGTTGGCGCGCGAGCTCAAGCGTGATCGCCGGGTCACCGATCAAGACTCGAATCCCGTAGCCGTCGATCAGCGCGAGCAGCTGGTTGGCGACTTGGTCAGCGTCGGCGATCTTAAGCTCGCCGCTCGCCGCGCCGGCGCGCAGCTCATCGGTGAACCAATCGTGCAGCTTCGCGTAAAGGCGGGCGCCAAACTCGCGCAGGTCGGGCTCGCGCGCGGCGCGCAGCCAGAGCTCTACCCAGAGCACGAAGTCGTCGTGGAGGGCGTCGGAGCTGGGCAGGCAGATGTCGATCATCTCAGCCAGCCGCTGCGCCGACGTGGCGTCCTCACCGAGCTCTTCGCCGACGCGCATCTGCGCCGCATGATCGTAGGAATACTCGAGCGCCTCGGCCAGCAACAGATCACGCGTTTCGAAGTGGTAATGGACCAGCGCGGTCGAGACGCTGGCCTCGTTGGCGACGCGGGCTACGCGCACGCCATCGGTACCCTCTTGCGCAATACGCTTAACGGCCGCTTCGAGAATTTGATCGCGCATCGACACTGTTAAGCGAAGCTTAGTCCCCGACCGGAATGAGAACACGATGACCGCAGCAGCCAACTCGCCAGCCCCCGCCGACGTTCTTACTCTCAGCGACTCGGAGCTTGAGCTTCAGGCCCGCGCACGCAAGTTCGCCGACGAAATCCTCCAGCCGCTGGAGCTTGAAGCGGAGATGAACGGCGGCCACCTTCCCGCCGCTGCGCTGGAACAGATCAGAGACGAGGCGCTGAAGCGCAAGCTCAGCGGCGGTCTGCACGCTGCAGAGCACGGCGGCAACAGTTGGACGCACGTCGAATGGTTCCTCGTCGAAGAGCAGCTCGGGCGAATCACAAACGCCGTCTCTTGGCACATGCCGACGGCCTACAACGTGCTCGCACACGGTTCGCCGGAGCAGATCGAGAAATATCTGCTTCCGGGGCTGCGTGGAGAGACGCATGACGCTTACGCCGTTACCGAAGAGCACGCCGGTTCCGACCCGTCGGGGATAACGACGACGGCCGTCAAAGACGGCGACGGCTGGACAATCAGCGGCGAGAAGTGGTTCGTCACCTACGGCGAC
>JBIHZY010000188.1:0-3003 GCA_044240185.1 Solirubrobacteraceae bacterium | reverse complement strand
CACGCGCCTGCAGCCGATCACCTTCACCAGCGCCAAGCAGCTGGTGCCGGTAGCCAACCGCCCGGTGCTCTTCTACGGGATCGACGCGATGGCCAGCGCTGGGATCAAGGAGATCGGAATCATCATCGCTCCCGAGACCGGCGACGAGATCCGCGAGATGGTCGGTAGCGGCGATCAGTTCGGCGTAAACGTGACCTTCATTGAGCAGGATCAGCCGGCCGGGCTCGCCCACGCAGTGCTGACGGCAGAAGAGTTCCTCGGCGCAGACCCGTTCGTGATGTACCTCGGCGACAACCTTCTCCAGGGCGGGATCAGCGACCTTGTCGAAGCCTTCCGCTCCAGCAGCCCCGACGCGCTGATTCTGCTGACCCCCGTCTCCGACCCTGAAAACTACGGCGTCGCCGAGCTCGACGGCGACCGCGTAATCAGCCTGCAGGAGAAGCCGCCGGAGCCGAAGACCAACCTCGCGCTGGTCGGCGTCTACATGTTCACGGCAGGGATTCATGACGCAGCTCGCGCGATCAATCCCTCGGCCCGCGGCGAGCTCGAAATCACCGACGCAATCCAGTACCTCGTTGACGACGGCAAGCGAGTTGAGCCTCACGTGGTTCAGGGTTGGTGGAAGGACACCGGCCGGCTCGAAGACATGCTCGAAGCGAACCGCCTGGTGCTCGACACGGTCGAGCGCCGACTCGACGGTGAGCTGATCGACTCAACCTGCGAAGGGCGCGTGATCGTCGAAGCGGGAGCGATTCTTGAGCGCTCGACCGTTCGCGGCCCGGCCGTAATCGGCGCCGGAGCGCGGCTAATCGACGCCTACGTTGGCCCCTATTCGGCGATCGGTGAGCGCTGCGTCGTCGAACGCGCAGAGGTTGAGAACTCAATCCTGCTCGAAGGCAGCTCAGTAACCGACCTCAATGCCCGCGTTGAATCCTCGCTGCTAGGCCGCGACGTGACGATCGCCCGCTCCGAGGGGCAGCCATCCGCTTACCGCTTCCTCGTAGGAGACCGGTCCGACATCGGAGTTGTCTAGCGGTGGCAAAGCTGCTCGTCACCGGCGCCAAAGGGATGCTCGGCCAAGCGGTCGTCGCGGCCGCTGAAAAATCTTCTGACCAAACGCTCGCTCTTGGGCGTGGCGAGCTCGACATCACCGACGCCGCTGCGGTGAGCGCAACGATCGACCAGTTCGAACCGGATGCGCTAATCAACTGCGCCGCCTGGACCGACGTTGACGGAGCCCAAGCCGAGGAAGCTGCCGCAACTGAGATCAACGGAGACGGCGCCGCCAACCTGGGCGCCTCCTGCGCGCGCAACGGCGTCCGCTTGGTCCACGTATCAACCGACTATGTATTCGACGGCAGCGCGACCGAACCGTACGTTGAGTCCGATTCCGTCAATCCGCAATCGGGCTATGGGTGCAGCAAGCTTGCGGGCGAAGCGGCGATTGAAGCTGGCGGCGGCGACTACGCGATCGTCCGCACCGCATGGCTCTTCGGCGCCGGCGGCCCCAACTTCGTAGACACGATGCTGAAGCTTGGCGCTGAGCGCGAGCAGATCGAGGTCGTCACCGACCAGATCGGCTGCCCAACCTGGACCGGCCATCTAGCCCCGGCGCTCGTCGCCTGCGCTGCGGCTGACGGAACCGGGATCTTCCACGCCGTCGGCGGCGGGCGCTGCAGCTGGTTCGACCTGGCAAGCGAAACGATCTCGCTCGCGGGCCTTGATTGCAAAGTCGAACCGACGACCACCGACTCTTTCCCACGCCCCGCCCCGCGTCCCGCCTTCAGCGTTCTCGGCAGCGAACGTGGCGACGAGGCGATAGTCCTGCCAGACTGGCACGAAGGGCTCCGCGGCTACCTCGCCGCAGCGGGCGTAATCGACTCGGCCGCTGGCGCGGCACAAGGTGCTTGATGAAACTCTTGGTCTGTGGCGGCGCAGGATTTATCGGCTCCAACTTCGTCCGTGCTCGAGTAATCGAACACGGCGACGAAGTAACTGTGCTCGACAAGCTCACCTACGCCGGCCGCAAGGAGAACCTCCAGGACGTTGAACACCGCTTCGTCCACGGAGCGATTGAGGATCCAGCCGCCGTTGCCGACGCGATTGCCGGCGTAGACGCAGTCGTCAACTTCGCGGCGGAAACGCACGTTGACCGCTCGATCTCCGAGCCCGACGCCTTCGTCCGCACACACGCGCTTGGAACCTTCGTCCTGCTCGAAGCCGCGCGCGAGCATTCGCTCCGCTACCTCCAAGTATCAACCGACGAGGTTTACGGATCGATCGAATCCGGCTCATTCACCGAAGAGAGCCCACTCGAGCCGTCATCGCCGTACAGCGCAACGAAGACCGGCGCCGATCTGCTCGTGCAGTCCTACAGCCGCACCTTCGACCTCGAGACGGTGATCTGCCGCGGCTCAAACAACTACGGGCCCTACCAGTACCCGGAGAAGCTGATCCCGCTGATGATCCTCAACGCGATCCACGGCGACCCGCTGCCGGTCTACGGCGACGGCCAGCAGGTGCGCAACTGGCTCCATGTGAGCGACTTCTGCGCCGGCATCGGCCACGTCCTCGCCCACGGGATTAGCGGCGAGGTTTACAACGTCGGCGGCCCCGACGAGTGCGTCAACCTTGAGGTGGTTGAGCGGATAATCGCGCTCACCGGCGCTGACAAGTCACTGCTGACCTATGTAGATGACCGCCCCGGCCATGACCGCCGCTACTCGCTTGGTTCGGAGAAGGTCAAGGCGCTTGGCTGGGAAGCGAAGGTTCGCTTTGAAGAGGGGCTTGCCGAAACTGTTGCCTGGTACCAAGAGAACACTTGGTGGTGGGAGCCGATCCGCTCCGGTGACTACCGCGAGTACTACGAGCGCCAGTACGGCAGCTCGCTTGGCTAGCGCCCGTCCCTGGCCTGTGGCTCAAGCGGTTCGCCGGTCGCCGCGCCGAGGCGTGAAAGCGCCCTCCGGGCTGGCTTTCACGGAATTCCTCGGCCGCGGCGCCGGC
>JBIHZY010000046.1:0-10822 GCA_044240185.1 Solirubrobacteraceae bacterium | reverse complement strand
CGACGTCGGCGGCGAGGTCATTGCCTTCAATGTTGCCGATGAACTCAAAAGTCGAATACGTGCCGCTCGCTAGCTGCTCGCCGGCCTCGATTACGACCGCCGTGCCTCGGCTCGCTTCGCTGCCATTGGAGAGCAGCGCGACACGCGGGCGCTGCTGGTCGAGCACCGTCGTTGCCAGCGCCGCGCCCATGAAGGCGAACTGAACAAGGTGCTCACTGCGAACCTCAACGTTGGCGCCGACGTCTAGCAATGTGACGGGACTGCCGGGGATCGGAACCGGCGTTGCCAACGCAGGGCGGTAAATCCCGCGGGCGCGCTTGATTTGAAACAGCCCGGCGGCCAAGGTTGCACCGGTCGCGCCAGCGCTAACCAGCGCGTCGGCCTCGCCTTCAGCGACCGCCCGCGCAGCCTGCACTATCGAGGCCTCGGGAGTTGAGCGCGCAGCCCGAGCCGGGTCGGCCTCCTTCGCAATCGAGATCGGCGCGTCGATCACTTCAACGCCGTCGGCGACCTCGCCGATCTGCGCAGCTGGACCAAAGAGAAGAACCTTGACCCCAAGCTCGGCGGCGATCGCGGCGCCTGCTGCAACTTCGGCCGGGCCAAGATCGGCGCCGTTCGCGTCAACCGCGACGGTGACGCTCATCGGGAGTTACTGGTCGGTGTTGGCCGGGGCGACGATTGAACGGCCGCCGTAAGTACCGCAGTTCGAGCAGACGCGATGCGCAAGACGTGGCGCGCCGCACTCGGGGCAGCCGCCACCGGTAGGGGCAGCGATCCCGTGCTGGGCGCGGCGTTTCGCCGTACGGCTGTGTGACTGTCGTTGCTTAGGAACGGCCATTCGAAGCTCAAAGATAGCGAACCCGCGAAAGCGAGCCCTGCTCAGTCGAACTTCAGCTCGTCCAACTTCGACCAGCGCGGATCCTTATCGGCCTCGTGCTCATGGCTCGGATCGGCGTTCAGATCGATCCCGCAGGTGGGGCACAGACCGAGGCACTGCGGTCGGCAGATCACTTGGGTAGGCAGCGCGAGAGCCAGCGAGTCGTGGGCCCAGTGGTCGAGACGAAGCACCGAACCGTTGATGTACGGACTGTCGAGCTCCTCACCTCCATCAACCTGGTCGACCTCACGCACTTCGACCGTAATCTTCCGCTCAGCCGGGCCAAGGCAACGCATACAGGTTCCACGCATCGTCGTCGCGAAGGCCAACTTGAGCGCCCAACCGTCGCCATTCATCCGCGTTACGTCAACGACAACCGGACAGGGCTGCGGCTGCGGCCGATAAGGCTCGCCGGCAAACTCGAACTCGCCCAGCTCGGCCTCGAGCTCAAGCCGTTTGCCGTCGCCGGCGCTAAGCCCGAGGATCGCTAGATCGAAGCTCTCTGAGTCGCTTGCCATCGGCTGCAGATTAGTGCGTCGCTGGAACGAAGCGCTGCGTTTTAGTTGCCGTCGAGTTCACGGCGCAGCACCTTGCCGGTGGCATTACGCGGTAGTTGCGCGATGAATAAAACCTCGCGAGGCACCTTGTAACGAGCAAGCTGAGTCCGCACTAGCTCCTGAAGCTCTGCCTCGCCTGGGCCCGATTCGCCGCTAACTACGACGAAGGCGCGCAGCCGCTGACCCCACTCGGCGTCAACGACCCCGATCACGGCGGCTTCAGAGACGCCCGGATGGTCGGCGAGCAGATCCTCGACCTCACGCGGGAAAACGTTCTCGCCGCCGGAGACGATCATCTCGTCGTCGCGGCCGTCGATGAAGAGCCGCCCTTCGTCGTCAAAATGGCCTACGTCACCGGCCGACATCAAGCCGGCGATCTGCTGCTTGGTCTGACCGCCGGTGTAGCCCTCGAAGCCGAGCCCGTTGCCAACGAAGATTCGCCCCGTCACGCCAACCTCAGTGACCGGCCGATCCTGATCGTCAAAGAGCCTCACGACCGTCCCCCGCGGCGGTCGGCCTGCTGTGCCGGGAGCGGCGCGCAGATCGGCAGGGCCGGCGACCGTCGCCCAAGCGACCTCGGTTGAGCCGTAGAGGTTGTACAGCGTGTCACCGAAGCGATCCATCGCGCGCAGCGCGAGTTCGCCAGGGAGCGCGCTGCCACTGGCGGCAATTACTTTCAGCCGCGAGAGGTCAACGCCGAGCATTGCGTCGGCTGGCAGCTCGACCATTCGCGCGAGCATCACCGGGACGACGACCAAAGCGCCCGCCCCGTGACGCGCAGCGGCGACCAGCGACTGCTTCGGATCAAAATCGCGCTGCAAGACGATCGCCGAGCCGAGCATCAGGGCCAGCGAGAAGTGCGCCATTCCCCAAGAGTGGAAGAGCGGTGGGGCGATCAACGTGACGCCGCGGGCGTGGAGCGGAATCACGTCGAGCAGGGAGGCCGCCGGGGCAAGCGAGCTCGGCTGCTCGCGCTGCGCTCCCTTCGGAGTGCCGGTCGTGCCGCTTGTGAGGATGATGATCCGCCCTGGCGAAGGCGGCGGATCGAGCGGATCGCTTGACTGGCCTGCGCGCAACTGGTCAAGCGTCCGCTGCGGCGAGCTGTCGGCGCCGTCTGTCCATGCGACAAAGGCACTTCGCCCCTCGCTAGCAGCGGCGACTGTTTCGCTGAATTCGTCGTCGTAGACAATCGCGACCGGCCGCTCGTGATCGCAGACGTCGCTGATCTGCGGCGCAGCGAACATTGTGTTGAGGAAGATCAGATCAGCGCCGATCCGGTCAGCAGCAACAGTCACCTCGACGAAGTAACGGTGATTGCGGCAGAGAACGGCGATCCCGTCGCCCGGCCCCACTCCAGCGGCAGAGAGGCCGCGTGCCAGCGCGTTCGCTCGCTGATCGAGCTCGCGGTAGCTCAGCGAGCCAGCGTCGTCAATCAGCGCTGTGGCATTCGGACGGCGAACCGCGGCGCTGGCGTAGCCGCCAGCGATCGAAGTTCCCCAGCGGCGCAGCACGCCAAGCGACTTCATCAGCAGCAACGGATTCTCCGGCTTGACCATTCCCGCCCGAGCAAAGGTTCGGGCGACAAAAGCCGCCTCATCTATCTTTGCGCGCATTCCAGTCAGCCTACCGAGGGCAAGGGTTCGGCAGACTCGCGCTGCAAAGTGCTGTGCGATCTGTCAGAAGCGGCGCGTACGGTGCAACTTAGATGTCGGTGGAACCAATCACTCCAATCACAGCCGAGCAGGTCAGACTGCTCGGCGACCAGCTTCTAATCGACGGCCTCACCGTCGACGACGAAGCGACAATTACGCTGGCGCGCGAGCGCGAGGCTGCAGGCGAGAGCCTCGATGCGCTTGTGAGTCAGGCAATTGAGATCGGGGCACGAATCCTTCAGCGCGAGCAGACGGCATCTGACACCGAATTCGTCAAAGCCGAGTTTGAACGCCAAGCGCACGAAGTTGAGGCGCAGTTCAACGAGAGCGCACAGAAGGTCAGCGATGGATTCAAAGAGAAGATCGATGCAACCTTCGACGCCGACGCCGGGCTGCTGCCAAAACTGCTCGACCAGCACTTCGGCGAGAACTCCAGCAGCGCCGTCCAGAACCAGGTCAAGGCGCTCGTTGAGGAGATGCTGCGCACGCACCGCGAAGCGCTGACAAAGCAGTTCACTGCCGATGACGAGAGCAACCCACTGGTCCAATTCCAGAAGCTAACGACCGCAATCATTAAGACGGCCTCGGATCAGCAGGCAGAGCAGCTACTCGAGATGAACCGCACGATCACCGAGATGCAGAAGACGATCGCCGGCTCCGAGGCCGAAGCCGAAGGTGCTGAAAAGCTCGCCGAAGCCGAGGCACGCGGCACCGCCAAGGGCCGAAGCTACGAAGAACAGGTCGCGGAGGCGATTGCGACAATTGCGCAAGCGCGCGGCGACAGCTCAGAGGCTGTGGGAGAGAAAACCGAGGGCGGCGGCAAGAAAGGTGACGTCGTCGTCGAGATTGAAGCCCAGAGCGGCCCCGCCCGCGGCCGAATCACCTTTGAAGCGAAGAACGTAAAAGACTTTCCCCGAAGCAAGATGATCACGACGCTCGATAGCGCCCGCGAACAACGCAGCGCAGGCTACGCCGTGCTCGTGGTCCCTACCGATCCCCAGGTTCCAGCCAACACGCGCGTACTGGAGGAGATCCACGGCGACAAGCTCGTAATCACTTACGACCCTGATGCCGATTCGACGTTGGTACTCGAAACCGGATACGCCTTGGCGCGGGCGCGCTTATTGATGGGCCGCGCGGAAACCGGCGAGATCGACGTGGCGGCGGTTACCGAAGCCACCGAGAAGGCGATCGAGATACTCGCATCGGTGAAGAAGATCAAGGCCTCCCTGACGAGCGCCAAAACTCAGATTGACGCCAGTGCAAACTCAGTAGACGACATGGCCAGCCGAGTCCGCGAGCAGCTCGACGCGATTCGCGACCTGACTCGCACCGCCGACGAGGACGCAGTCGAAGCGGACTAAGCGCCGTTAGCGGCTGTCGCTGGCGTCATCGTCGTCGGCGCCTGCAAGGCGATCACGACCACGCTGTACGGCTGAGATGAACTTCGAAAGGTTGGTTTCGAGCGTGCCGAGAATCTCGTCGGCGTAGTCCTCGGCGCCGAGGCGGATCTCGCGCTCGCGGACCTTCGCCTCTTCCAAGATGTCGTCGGCGCCGCGCTCGGCTTCACGCGTTACGGCCTCGCCGGCGATTAGCTGCGCCTGCTTCTCGTGACCTTCCTTGATCACGCGCTCAGCTTCACGCTTCGCTTCGGCAAGCATCTCTTGGCGCTCCTTGACGATCCAACGGGCCTGCTTGATCTCTTCCGGGATCGTGGCGCGCATCTGATCGAGGATGTCGTAGATCTCCTCTTTGTCCACGCGGACCTGGTCGGTGAGCGGCACCGGCTTGGCGTTGTGGATCAGATCATCAAGTTTGTCGATTAGTACGAGAACGTCCATAGCACGGTGCCTTTCGCTAGCGAGCGAGTTCTTCCTTCAGTCGACCTGCAACTTTTGGTGTGACCAGTTCGTCGATTGTGCCGCCGAAGATCGCCAATTCCTTGATACCACTTGAGCTGATGAAGCTGTATTGGGGGCTGGCCATCATGTAGAGCGACTCTACATCGGGGGCCTGCTGGCGGTTTAGTTGGTTCATCTCTGTCTCATATTCGAAGTCTGAGATTGCACGAAGACCCTTGACGATCGTCTTCGCGCCGATCTCGCGAGCGAAATCGACGATTAGCGTGTCAAACGTAGCGGCGCGAACATTCGGGAGAGCGGCGGTGGCGTCCTCGATGAACTCAATTCGCTCGTCGGCTGAGAAGAGCGTTGATCCCTTTCGAACCGGATGGTTCACGACGGCGACTACAACTTCGTCGAAGATTTCGGCGGCGCGCGCGATCACGTCGACGTGGCCGCGAGTGATCGGGTCGTATGAACCGGGGCAGACGGCGATCTTCTTGGAGTTGGTCATTGTTGGTGAATTCGTATCAGGGTGTCGCCGTAGCGGCGTTCATCAATCATTGGTATCGCGAGTTCAAACGGCTGACGCCGGTCGCTCTCGGTTACCACTCTCGCATTTGGCGCGAGAATTGTCCCGATCAGCTTCGCAGCGTCATCACCAAGCATCGCAGGCTGGCGGTATGGAGGGTCTAAGAAGATTAGATCGTATGTCTCGGCCGCCTTCGCTGCCTGCTCCAGCGCCTTCTGCGCGCTGCCCTGGATCAGCCGTGCCTGCGGTCCGAGAAGGTCGAGCGCCTCGAGATTGGCAGTTATTACCTTCGCGGCGCCGCGATCCCGCTCGACTAAAACGGCGCTGCGCGCCCCGCGCGAGAGCGCCTCAATCGCCAGCGCTCCGGAACCAGCGAAAAGATCGAGAACAGTCAAGCCATCGATCGGGCCAAGCGTCGCGAATAGCGACTCGCGCACGCGGTCGCTGGTCGGGCGCGTGACGCTGCTGCTGGGCGCCTGAAGCTTTCGCCCGCCGAGCGTTCCCGCGACGACGCGCATCAGGCGGCGATCGCAATCGCCAGCAGGGAGCCGCGTGCGCGTTCGAGCGCTTCGCGAAGCGGCACGTGCTCAGGCAACTGAAGCTCGGGATCGGCTTCGAGAATCTCTCTCGCGCTAAGGCGGGCGCGTTCCAAGAGCTCGCCATCCTCAGGCATCGTCGCGAAACGAAAGGCAGCCATCCCGGACTGCCTAGTTCCCGTTAGTTCACCTTCGCCGCGGATCTTGAGATCCACCTCGGCCAACTTAAAGCCGTCGTTCCAAGTCGAGAACGCTGTCAAGCGCTCTGATTCCTTCGGCCCAAAACAGATGCAAACGGAGGCGTGCTCACCGCGGCCGATCCGCCCGCGGAGCTGATGGAGCTGCGATAGGCCGTAACGCTCGGCATTCTCGATCAGCATCACGGTCGCGTTGGGAACATCAACACCGACCTCGATCACGGTCGTTGCCACGAGCACGTCGACCTCTCCAGCTTTGAAGCTGCGCATCGCTTCGGCCTTCTTCGCAGAGGGCATCTGGCCGTGAATCAGCGCGACATTGAAGTCCTCGAACTCTTCGACGCTGAGACGTTCGTACTCTGCGCTCGCCGCGCGCGCAGCCAGCGCCTCGGACTCCTCAACGAGCGGGCAGACGACGTAAGCCTGGCGGCCCGCGCGCAGCTCCTCGCGGATTCGCTCATAGGCCCGCGCGCGATCGCGCTCGCCTGAGGCCAGATGGGTCGCGATCGGCTCGCGCCCCTTCGGTAGTTCGCGCAGCTCAGTCACGTCTAGATCGCCGTAGCCGAGCAGCGCCAGCGTGCGCGGAATTGGCGTTGCCGTCATGTGCAATACGTGCGGAGCGGCCTTGCCTGCAGGACCGGCTGCCTTTGCGTCAAGCGCGGTGCGCTGGCGCACGCCGAAGCGGTGCTGCTCGTCGACAACGACGACGGCGAGGCGACTAAAAATAACGTCGTCCTCAATCAAAGCGTGAGTTCCGACGATGATTCCGAGCTCGCCTGACGCCAGCTTGCCGAGCAGGTCGCGCCTTCTCGCCGCTGGCGTCGAGCCGGTCAGCAAAGCGATCGGAACTGCCTGCCCTGGCATCAGTTCCTGCAACGTCGCAAAGTGCTGGTTAGCGAGCGTCTCAGTTGGCGCCATCAGCGCAGCCTGATGGCCGTTCTCGACTGCGCGCAGCATCGCCGCCAAGGCCACGACCGTCTTGCCGGAGCCGACCTCCCCCATCAGCAGCCGCTGCATCGGGTGTCCGCGGCCGATATCGCCGAGGACGACCGCAACTGCTCGTTGCTGGTCGCCTGTCAGCTCAAAAGGAAGTTGCTGATCGATCCAGTCGTCAACGAGATCTGCACCTCCTTCGCCGCTGCCCTGCGGCAGCTTCGGCGCCTTGACCTCGTCGGCGCGCCGTGCACGGCGGCGCAGCAGGTCGAGCTGCACGTAGAGCAGCTCGTCGAAAGCGAGTCGCTGGCGCGCTGGTTCGAGCTGGCCTGCGTGCCCGGCCAGCAACGCCGACGGCATATCGGGGAGACGATGGCGTGCGCGCAGCCTTCCCGGCAGCGGATCCGGGGCCAGCCGCGCGGTGTCAAGGTGCTCGCGCACGACAGCGAGAATCTGGGTTGACGAGAGCCCTTCGGCTGCCGGGTAGTGAGCAACGTCATCGCCGGCGCCGATCTCGTCCGCCGTTGGCGCATGTGAGCTGACGCGGAAACGGTTTCGAGCCTCGTACGTTCCGTGCAGGACGAGCCGCGTGCCGGGCGGGTACTTCTTCACTAACCATGGCTGGTTGAAGAAGGTCACCTGAAGCGGGCCGGTCTGGTCGAAGACGAGAGCTTCAACAAGCGGGCGCATACCGCGCCGGCGCACCGGCCTCGAACTGATCGAGCGGACCTCGACAACGACCGTGGCCTGCTCTCCGGGCACCAGCGCTGCGACGGTGCGCGCTTCGCGCCGATCGCGCGGCAGATGCTCGAGCAGCCCCCCGACCGTCGTAATGCCGAGATGTTCAGCGCCTTCATCGGCTTTACGCCCGCCGAATTTGGGTCGCTCAGCGAGCGCCTTCTCCGAAGGCCAACGCAGCGGAGCGCCGATCAGTTGCTGGTGATCCAACGGCTCGCCGTCGCCTAGTCCGCGAGGGCTCTTATCCACCGGTTAATCGTCGACTATTCAGCGGACAACAGCCACCAGCGGCTCGGCTGACCACCTTGATGATGCTCAAGTTCAAGCGTTTCAGGGATGAGCGCCCCAACGCTGGCAGCGTCGAGCGGCGCGCCTTCTCCGGCTATCACGGTCAACAGCTCGCTTCCTTCCGCGAGCGCTTCGATCACAGCGCGTAGCGTTGCCTCCGGCTCGCCCCAAGCGACCAGTTCTTCGGCGACGTAGCCAACAGCGTCACCTTGATCGAAACGACCCTCGGCGTCGGCGCGCGCGGCGCGCGCGACGCTGCCAGTGCGAACACCGGCCAAGAGCCCGTCGATCGCGGCTGCGTTCTCGACCGCCGAGCGATCGGGGCGGAGAGCGACGATGGCGGCAAGCCCGGCCTGCATCTCGCTCGACTGCGCAACATGGACGACGCGCTCCGACATCTCGGAAGCAGCCTGCGCAGCCATAAAGACGTTGCGGCTGTTCGGCAAGACAACAACCTCGTCCGCCGGAACACTGTGAATGCCGGCAAGGATTTCGTAAGTCGACGGGTTCAGCGTTTCGCCGCCGTCAAGCACGTGTGCACCGAGCGATCTGTACAGCTGGGCGATGCCGTCACCGGCAACGATCGCCAAGGTGCCGCAGTGGGCGTGCTCACGTGCGCCAGTGGCGAGCCGCTCGTCACGGTCTGCGATCTGCGCCGACATGTCGGCGACGTCGAGCCGCGAAACCTGCCCCGCCTGATCGAAAAGCGCAGTCGCTAGTTCCGGCTCGTCGGTGTGAACGTGGATGCGCAGCGTGACTTGGTCGCCAACGACGAGCACCGAATCGCCGATCTGCTCGAGCTGCGCGATGTAGTGCCCTGAATCCTCAAGCCGCACTTCGCCGCTTGCCGTGACCGCGAAGTTGGTGCAGAAACGGAACGTCGACGACTCGTGCTGGGGCTCACTTGAGCGCGCCGGGGCGACGTGATGAGCGACCGAGAGGCCCTGCTCCCCACGCAGCGCCGTCACGCAACCAGCGAACAGAACTACGACCCCATATCCACCGGAGTCAACCACCCCAGCCGCTTTCAAGACGGGAAGCAGATCAGGGCCGCGTCGGACCGACTCTTCACCTGCGACCACAGCGATCTCGAGCAGGTCGGCAATCCGCAGGTTCTGCTCCTCCGCGCTCGCATCGGCAGGCATCGGCTCGAGCGTTTCGATCGCCGCCGTGACAGCAGTCGCCATATCGGCCATCACGGTCAAGATCGTTCCCTCCGCGGGTTCACGGACGGAGGCGTAGGCGCGCTCCGCTGCACGCTGCATCGCGAGCGCGATCAGCACCGGGTCGACGAGCACACCAGGCCGCGAGATCAACTCCTCGGCAGCTCCGCGAATCAGCTGCGAGAGGATCACGCCGCTGTTGCCGCGCGCGCTAAGAAGCGCGGCGCGTGCAACGAGGTCGACGATCTCCTCACGGCCAATCTCATCTAGCGAACGCTCGCCCGACTCTTCGGCAAGACGGTCAAGCTCACTTAGGCAACCCTGAACCGTCAAAACCATGTTGTCGCCTGTGTCGCCATCAGCGACCGGGAAGACGTTGAGGTCGTTGATCTCGGAGCGCCGCTCCTCGAGCGCGACTAGCGCTCCACCGAGGATCGCGCGGAAACGCAACAGGCTTGAGCTGGAATTTGAGTGCGGCACTACGCCGCGGAGCCTAAAGGGCCTTCTGGACCTTGTCGGCCTTAAGGCAGCGCGTGCAGACGTACTCGCGGCGCGGCGCGCCTGCGACAACGATCCGAACCTTCTGCAGGTTTGGATTGAAGCGACGACGGGTAGCGACCATCGAGTGGCTTCGGCTGTTGCCGAATGCCGGTCCCTTGTTGCAGCTGAAACATACCTTGGCCATTGCGTTGCGCAGTGTAGCGGTCAGCTGACAGGTTCGAAGTCGCGCTGCGGCGTTGGCCCCCGGTGTGGTGGGCACCGCGGGGCGCTAAAGGCACTTGCGATGCTGCCTGGCCCGCGCAAAGGGACAGCGCTGGAATCGGCGTCTGGACTTGGAATGCCGCCTCCGCTTGGCATTGCGCTCCTCAGCTGCCGCTGAGTTGCTCACGCAGGCGTGTCAGCGATATCAGCGCCTCGGCCGCGTTGCGGCCAGCGTCGCGAACTCCGCCGCCAGAACGCTCTAGCGCCTGCTCCATCGTTTCAACCGTCAGAACCCCAAACGAACAGGGCACGCCGGTCTCCAGCGAAACGGCTTGGATTCCGCGGGCGCTCTCGGCGCAGACGTAGTCGTAGTGGTCGGTCTCACCGCGGATAACGGCGCCGAGGCAGGCGACTCCGGCGAATCGTCCCGACTGCGCACAGAGTTTGGCGGCCGAAGGCAGCTCGAAGGCGCCCGGCACCTCGAAGCATTCAGCCGGCTCGCAGCCGGCATAGGCGAAGGCTGCCTGCGCGCTAGACGTCAGCCGCTCGGCCAACTCGGGATAGAACTGAGCGCAGACGATCGCGTAACGGTCACTCATCGCCCGATTCCTTAACGATTCGGTCCTGCTCGCGCTCGGCGTGGATCATCTCCTCGTCGAGATTTAGTCCTTGATGGTGGAGCGTGTGGCCCATCCGACGGCGCTTCGTCTCTAGATAATCGGCGTTGTGTTCGTTCGAGGCTGGTTCGATTGCCAGCTGCTCGCTAACCGACAGCCCGTAGCCCTCGAGGCCATGGATCTTCTTTG
>JBIHZY010000187.1:0-3129 GCA_044240185.1 Solirubrobacteraceae bacterium | reverse complement strand
CTTGTCCAGATCGCCGAAGATCAAGTCGAAGGCGGCGCCCACATCCTCGACCTCTGCGTCGCTTTGACCGAGCGCGAGGACGAGGACGAGCAGATGCGCCAGGTCGCGAAGCGCGTCTCGCTGACGCAGCCATCACCGCTTCAGATCGACTCAACCGAGCCATCCGTGATCGCCGCCGCACTCGACCAAATTCCCGGCCGCGCAGTCGTCAACTCGATCAACCTTGAAGCAGGCCGCGACAAGCTCGACACCGTTGTGCCGATGGCCGTTCAGCACGGCGCTGCCGTGATCGCGCTGACGATCGATGAGGTCGGGATGGCAAAGACGGCTGAGCGCAAGGTTGAGATCGCGCTGCGCCTGAAGCAGCTCTGCTGCGACGAGCACGGGCTCGACCCTGAGCTGCTGATCTTCGACGCGCTGACCTTCACGCTGACGACCGGCGACGAAGAATGGCGCCCATCAGCGGGCGAAACGATCGAAGGGATCCGCCGGATTAAGGCTGAGATCCCCGGCGTGAAGACGTCGCTCGGTGTTTCGAACGTCTCCTTCGGCGTCTCCCCCAGCGCCCGCGCCGTGCTCAACTCGGTCTTCCTTCACCACTGCGTCGACGCCGGCCTTGACCTAGCGATGGTCAACCCAAACCACATCACCCCTTACGGCGAGATCTCGGACGAGGAGCGCGCGCTGGCCGATGACCTCGTCTTCAATCGCCGCGAGGACGCGCTCGAACTGTTCATCAACCACTTTGAGTCGCGTGGCGGCGAGGACGCAGAGGCCGAGAAAGCCAACCCGACCGAAGGAATGGAGCCGGAAGAGGCGCTCCACTTCCACATCCTGCGCCGCCGCAAAGAGGGCGTTGAGGATTGGATCGACGCCTCTGTCGAGAAGATCGGCGCCGTGCCGACACTCAACGAGGTGTTGTTGCCAGCGATGAAGGAGGTCGGCGACAAGTTCGGCGCTGGCGAGCTGATCCTCCCCTTCGTGCTGCAGTCGGCAGAGGTAATGAAGCGCGCCGTTGCGCGGCTAGAACACTTCCTTGACCGGATCGAGGGCTACACGAAGGGCACGGTCGTTCTGGCAACCGTCTTCGGCGACGTCCACGACATCGGCAAGTCGCTCGTCAACACGATTCTGACCAACAACGGCTACACGGTGATTGACCTCGGCAAGCAGGTGCCAATCCAAGCGATCCTCGAAGCGGCAAAGGAGCATGACGCGACTGCGATCGGGCTCAGCGCACTGCTCGTCTCGACTTCGAAGCAGATGCCGCTCTGCATTCAGGAACTGCATAGCCAAGGGCTCGACTACCCGGTTTTGATCGGCGGCGCGGCGATCAACAAGGACTTCGGCCTGCGCACGCTCTACCCCGGCGGCCGTCAGTCGGACGAGATCTACGAGCCCGGCGTCTTCTTCTGCAAGGACGCCTTCGAGGGCCTCGCGAAGATGGACGCGCTGGTCGAGCCGGAGCAGCGCGAAGTGCTCGTCGCCGAGCTGCGCGCCGACGCCCTAGCGCTGCGCGAGAAAGGCCCCGAGCCGGAGGCGCTGCCAACCGATGACGACAGCGTTCGTTCAGCCGCCAGCACCGACGTGCCTGTGCCGACGCCGCCTTGGTGGGGAGTGCAGGAAGTGCCGATCGAGTTGGATCAGCTCTTCCACCACCTCGACACACACGTCCTTTTCAAACTCCATTGGGGTGGCCGCGGCGTCAAGGGCGAGGCTTGGACCGAGCTGCTCGATAATGATTTCCGGCCGCGCCTAGAGCGGATGTGGGCCGAGCAGGACTACCTTCGCCCGCGCGCACTGCTCGGCTACTTCCCCTGCTACTCGGAGGGGAACGAGATCGTCGTACTCGATCCAGACGATCGCGAGACCATCCTTACCCGCTTTGTCTGCCCGCGCCAGCCTGGCCACGACCGCATCTGCGTAGCCGACTTCTACCGCCCGAAGGATTCAGGCGAGCTCGACGTAGTAGCGCTGCAGGCCGTCACTTCAGGCTCCGAAGTAACAGAGCTGATGGCGAAGCTCGAAGACGACGGCGAGTACGCAGAGCAGCTCTTCGTCCACGGCCTCGGCGTTCAAACTGCAGAAGGGCTAGCCGAACTGGTTCACGGCCAAGTGCGCGAGGATCTCGGCATCGGCGCTACGCAAGGCCGCCGCTACTCATGGGGCTACCCGGCCGTGCCCGACCAATCCGAGCACGAGAAGCTCGACCAGCTGCTCGACCTGAGTCAGATCGGAATGACGCTGACCGATGGCTTCGCGCCCGAGCCCGAACAGTCAACGCTGGCAATCGTCGCTCACCACCCCGACGCGACCTACTTTGGAATGAAGTCCGGCAAGCTGCCTACCAACGACCGTCAGCGCGCCGATGACGTGATCGCCGGCAGCGACCGCGACCCAACCCGGCTAGGCGACATTCCTGACGAAGACCCGCCGCAGCTGAGCGAAGAAGCCGACGAAGCGCCGGTCGCCAGCTAAGCGATCAGTGCCAGCTTGTCGGCCCGTGAAAGCCGCTTGATTCGCACCTCTTCGCGCTGAGCGGCAGAGCGATCTTCCATCTCGAACGAGGCCGCCAGCTCAACCGGCAGGCGGCTGCGCGTATAGCGGCTGCCGGTGCCCGCGCTGTGAGCTTCCAAGCGCTTTGCGAGATCGTTCGTCCAGCCGGTGTAGAGGCTTCCATCGGCGCAGAGCAGCATGTAAACCCAAGCATCGGCCACCGAGAGAGGTTCGCCGCCCGCCGCCCGCTTCCTACGCGCTGACTGAGCTGCGCTCGCCAGTAGCGGCGCTGTTATCGGCAACCGGCCCGAGGCGAACCGGCGTTGAGTGCAGCGCGCGAAGCCGTACGTCGCGCCAGCTAAGCCCCTCACCGAGCAGAGCCGGCGCGCCCATCAGTACCGCGGTCGCTACCTCAACCGCTTGCAGCACAATCCCGTAGGCGAGCGCGTCGGCGGCGCTGACGCCGTAGGCCCCGGTCAAAACGGCAACACAGGCGGCTTGGAAGACGCCAACGTTGGCCGGCGTCGCTGGCACCAGCGCCGTCACGTTGACGGCCAGCAGCACGGCAGCGGCGGCGCCGATCCCGGTGCTCCCGTCGAGGCCGATTGCCAGCAGCAGCAGGTAACAGGCCAG
>JBIHZY010000045.1:0-10971 GCA_044240185.1 Solirubrobacteraceae bacterium | reverse complement strand
AATCGCCGCGTCGCGCCGCTGATCGGCCGGCACGAGCAGCTCGTCGCCGCTGCGATGGGCGCGCGTGCGGCCAACCTGCTCGCTGACGGTCAGTAGCTCGCCGAGGTAGGGAAGCGTCCCCGGCGGGCGGGCAACAGCGCTACGGGCAAGCTGCAGATTCGCTCGCCGCTGCGCGATCCAGTCGCCGAGCTGCGCGATCGCCTCATCGGCCTCGCTGGCCTTCGCCGCCTGAGGCAACGTCACCAGCAACGAACCATCGGATTCAATTCGAACGCGCACGCGCCGCGCACGCGCTGAGCGGCGCACCGTGAACTGTTCGCTCGTCGTCACGCGGCGAGCCTATGCTGCCGCGCGGCGGGCTCGTAGGATCCCCCTTGTGGCCCAATCGATCGTCCCACTCCCGAAGGATGTCCGCTCGCCGTTCGAGGTTTACGTCAATGGCGTCCTCCAGCAGCAGCCTGGCGATTACAAAGTCCGCGATGGCGCGCTCGTCTTCCCGCGCTCGCTAGCGAAGGACAAGATCAGCGGCTGGCGCTGGGCGCTCGGGGCTTGGGGCGTTGGCACCTACCGCCAGGATGATTCGATCGACGTGCGCTGGTCGCGGACCGACGGCAGCAGCGCCGTCGCTCAGCAGCTTGAGGTCAGCGAAGTTATTGATTGAGCCAAGGGCGCTGAAGCTTCAGCGCGCCGAGGATTGCCTGCGTCGAGGGGGAACGGTTGAGCGTGTAGAAGTGAATCCCCGGCGCTCCGCCAGCCAGCAGCTCGGCGCACTGCAAGGTGGCGTAAGCGATACCGAGCGCCTCAACTGCGCGCGCGTCGTCGTCGCGGGCTTCAAGCGCGGCAAGTAGTTCGGCTGGAATCGTCGCGCCGCAGAGCGTCGTCATCCGCTCCAACTGCGCAACGTTGCTGATCGGCATGATGCCCGGGATGATCGGAACCGTGATCCCAATTTCGCGCGCCCGCAAGACGAAGTCGAAGTAGGCGTCGTTGTCGAAGAAGAGCTGCGTGACGAGGAAGTGCGCGCCAGCATCAACCTTCTCTTTGAGGAAGACGAGATCTGCCTCGGCGCTGGTCGCGTCAATATGCGTCTCCGGGAAGGCCGCAGCACCGATCGCAAACGGATACTCAGCGTTGATCATCGCGACTAGCTCACGTGAGTACTCGAGGCCGCCCTCGGTCTGCGTCCACTCGCTCGCCCCCTGCGGCGGGTCGCCGCGCAGCGCGAGCACGTTCTCAATCCCAAGCTCGGCCATCTGGTCGAGCGTCGCGCGCAGCTCGTCAACGGTTGAGTCAACGCAGGTGAAGTGCGGCATCGCTTCGATTCCAAACTCGTTGCGGATACGCGAGACGATCTCAATTGTCTTCTCGCGCGTTGAGCCGCCTGCGCCGTAGGTGACTGAGATAAAGGCCGGCTCGAGTGGCACGAGCTGCTCGACCGCCTCGAGCAGGTTGCGGTCACCCTCCTCGCTCTTCGGCGGGAAGAACTCAAACGAGAACTGCGGCCCAGTGCTGCCCTCGAGCAGTTGATCGATGCGCATTGTCTAATTCTACGAGGCGCGTGCGCGCACTAGATCAGCTGCCAGACCTCTGGCTGCTCCTCGCCGTCGCCCTCGCTGCGCGCGGTGCGCTCCGTCACTTCAAGGTGGCGCAGATAACAGAGCGTCTCGGAGAGCCACCAGTTGGCGTTGACCGGTGTCAGAGCGTCGCCGTGGACCGACTGAACGACCTCGAATGCCGTCATCGGTCCATCCTCGGCGAGCGCGTCGATCACGCCGTCTATCCGCTCGGCGATCGCAATCCGGTTGGCCGTGATGTGAGCCGGCACTTCGGCGAAGCTGCGGCCGTGACCGGGTAGGCAGAGGCGCATGTCGAGGTCTTCAATTACTTCGAGCGAAGTTAAGTACTCGCCGACAGGGTCGGGCGTCCAGCCGTAGTCGTAGTAGAGCGACGGCCGGCCGAGCAGGTGGTCGCCGGAGATCAGCAGGCGACGCTCAGCCTGGTAGAGGCATACATGCGAGGGGGAGTGGCCCGGAGTCTCGACTACCCCCCACGGGCCAAGATCGGTCTGAATTTCGACGCCAGGGAGCAGATCGCGCGCCGGTTCGACGATCCCCGAGAAACCGGAGCCGCGGCCCTTGGCCTGCTCGGCGTAGGCGCGCAGCGGCTCCTGCGGAACGCCGCTAAGAATCGCTACCTCGATCCTCCGCTCGAGCGCAGCCTCGGGATCGGTTGCGGCCTGAACGCTGTGCTCGTGGTTGGGGTGCATCCACAGCTCGCAGCCGGTCGCCTTGACGATCGAGGCCGCCTGACCGTAATGGTCGGAGTGCGCGTGGGTGCAGACGAGCAGGCGGATTAGGTCGAGCCGCAGGTTGACCTGCTGCAGCGCGCGCTCAAGCTGCGCCATCGACCCCGGCTGGTCCATGCCGCAGTCAACGAGCACGATTCCATCCCCTGCCGCCAGGGCCCAAGCGTTGCAGTGGGGCACGCCCGGCCACGGCAGCGGCAAGCGCAGCCGCCAGACGCCCGGCAGCACCCTTTCGCCGCGACCCAGCTCGCGGGTTCGGGAAGATTCACTCACAATGGCTTTCAGCCTACGGATCAAAGCCCGCGGGCGCGGCTGGGGCGATAGCCTGCCGCCAACAGGCCAGAGAGTGAGAGGACTTTGATGACCGATTCGACCAGCGAAATAAGCGGCGCAATCGACGCCGCGACAACCACCGCAGTGGCGAAGCAGTACTTCGACGCTTTGGTAGCCCACGACATCGAAGCCGCTGTTGCCTGCTGGCGCCCCGGTGGCCGCGAGAACGTCCGTGGGCAGGTTGACACGACGGCCCCCGACGGCGTACGCGCCTTCCTCAGCGGCATCTTTGAGCCGTTCCCAGACTTCCACTTCGAGGTCGTCGAAGTGACGATCGAGGACGACCGCGCAGCCGTCCGCTGGGAGGCGACCGGGACTTTCACCGGCGGCCCGTTCCAAGGGATCGAACCGAACGGCACCAAGATCAAGCTCGAGGGTGTAGACGTGCTGATCGTCCGTGACGGATTGATCGTCGAGAACAACGCCTATGCCGACGGGATGACGATCGCCCGCCAGCTCGGGCTGCTGCCGCCCGACGGCTCGAAGATGGATGCCGGTATGAAGAGCGCCTTCAACGGCCGTACGAAGCTGATGGCGAAGCTCGCCGCCAGCGCGCCGGAGCAGATCGCCGAAGGGGTTTGGGTGATGCGCGGCGGCTTCCCCGGCAAGACGATGAACGTCTACTTCGTCCGTGACGGCGACGGCGTGCTGCTCTTTGACGCTGGCGTGAAGTCGATGGGGCCAGCGATCGCGATCGCCGGCGCTCAGCTCGGCGGGATCACCCGCATCGTGCTCGGCCACGGCCACGCCGACCACCGCGGTGTTGCGCCTCAGCTAGGCGTGCCGGTGCTCTGCCACGCCGACGAGGTGGCCGATGCTGAAGGCGACGGCGGCGAGCACTACTTCGACATTTCGAAGCTCAACGCGGTTGGCCGAGCGCTGCTGCCGAAGCTGCTCGTCAGCTGGGATGGCGGGCCGGTAAAGATCAGCGACACGCTCGCCGAGGGCGACGAAATCGCAGGCTTCAAAGTGATCCACCTGCCAGGCCACGCACCAGGACTGATCGGCCTTTGGCGCGAGTCGGACCGCTTCGCACTTGTGAGCGACTGCTTCTACACGCTCGACCCACAGACCGGGTTCAAAGGCCATGCGCGAGTGCCGCACGCGGCCTTTAATATGGACACCGAGATGGCTCGCCAGTCAATCCTGAAGCTCGCGGCGCTGGAGCCGGCAACGGCCTGGGCCGGCCACACCGATCCGCTGACCGGCGACGTGCGCGGCCAGCTCGAAACTGCCGCTGCAACCACCTAATGGGCCGCCGCTCGCGCCGCCGCTCGCGCGAGCAGGGCACCGGGCCGGCGATGCCCGAGCCGCCTGGCGTGGAGTACCGCTCCGACGACGGGGTCGTCCTCGAGCTGCGCTGCGTACTGAGCCCGAAGACGCGAGCGCAGTACGCAGAGACCTTCCAGGGCAACATCCTCTCGCAGGAAGATGCATGGCATCGCGCGCTTGAATTCCTTTTCGAGCGCCTCGCGCTGAGCTGGACGATCAATGAGGTCGAGACGAGCGGCCAGAGCGATCTGCTGGCGCGGCTGCGCGCTGCCAGTCGCGAGGAGCGGGACTTCGTCCGCGTCAGCATCCGTGAGCACTGCGCCGAATGGTTCCCTGACGTGAAGGCGCCATGAGCGAGCGCGAATCAGATCAGGCCGCAGCCGAGCGCGTAGCGGCAGTTATCGATCCAGCGGCAATGGCCGAGCTGCTGATCGGCTGGTGCCTTGAAGTTGAGGCGCACCAGAAGGTTGTGATCCGCTCCACTGCGATGGCGGCGCCGCTGCTGCTGGAGCTTCAGCGCGCGGTGCTGGCGCGCGAGGCTTGGCCGACGCTCCACGTTGAGCTGCCGGGCCAAGCGAAGAACTTCTACGAGAGCGCCCGCGACGCGCAGCTCGACGACTTCGATGACGTTGCGATGGCTGAAGCGAAGGAGCTAACAGCGGTGTTGGGGATTCAAGCTCCGCATGACGCGCGTGAACTGGCCGGCGTCGACCCGGCGCGAATTGCTCGCGCCGCGCGGGCGCGCAGGCCGCTGCGCGAGAGGACGATGAAGAAGCGCTGGTGCTCAACGCTCTGGCCAACGCCGGCCGGGGCCGAGCTCGCGGGGATGGAACTGGAAGAGTTCGCCTCCTTTGTCCGCGGCGCAACCTTCCTCGACCGGCCCGACCCGCCGGCCGCGTGGGGCGAGCTGGGCGCCTTCCAAGCCGAACTAATCGAGCGGCTCGAAGGCGTCCATGAGTTGAGGATCGAGGCCGAAGGGACAGATCTCAAACTGAGCGTTAAGGGCAGGACCTGGGTCAACAGCGACGGCCGCCGCAACATGCCCAGCGGCGAGATCTTCAGCGGCCCGGTCGAGAGCAGCGCCGAGGGGCGCATCCGCTTCACGATCCCCAGCTCCCCAGCCGGGGTTGAAGTTGACGGCGTCGAGCTGGTCTTCGCCAAGGGTGTCGTTGTTGAGGCACGCGCTGAGCGAGGCGACGAGTACCTACAGCAGGCGCTCGCAACAGACGAAGGCGCTCGCAAACTCGGCGAGGTTGGGATCGGAACTAACTTCGGCATCACGCGCCCGGTCGGCTCGATCCTCTTCGACGAGAAGATCGGTGGCACCGTTCATCTGGCTCTTGGCCGCTCGTACCCCGAGACCGGCGGGCGCAACGAAAGTGCCCTCCACTGGGACCTGATCTGCGACCTGCGCAAGGGCGGCAGGCTCACGGCCGACGGAGCGCCGCTACTCGTTGATGGCCAATTCGTGGCGCCGGCCTGAGCCAGCACATAGCGCCGGCCTAAAGCGCGCTGGGCGCAAGCGTGTGGCCGCAGCACCGTTTGCCCAGTAGCGTGGAGGGTCTGATGCCTCAGCGCCGCACCAAAATCGTTGCCACAATCGGCCCCGCTTCGACCGATCCCGAAGTGCTGCTGGCGATGGTCAACGCAGGAATGGACGTTGCGCGGCTCAACTTCAGCCACGGTACGCACGAGCTCCACGCCGAAACGGCGCGGCTTGTTCGCGAAGCATCGGAGCGCGCTGGGCGCGCCGTAGCAATCCTTCAGGATCTGCCCGGGCCGAAGATTCGCATCGGCCAGATTGAAGAGGGCGAAGTGCTACTGCGAGCCGGCGACAAGGTCACCTTTAGCTGCCACGCAAACGACGAGAAGCCGGGCAATGCTGGCCACCTGACTGTCAACTGGCCAGGGCTAGCGACCGCTGTCGAGCTTGGCGAATCGGTCTACCTGGCCGACGGCTCGGTGCGACTGCGCGTCAATGACCGGCGCCCCGGCGATCTTGAGTTCGACTGCGAAGTCGAGCTAGGCGGAATCATCGTCTCTCGTCAAGGGCTCAACATCCCCGGCCCGGCCGACGAGCTGCCTTCGGTTCCAGAAGAGGACCTCGCCCACCTCGCGGCGGGAATTGAGATCGGCGTTGACATGGTCGCGCTGAGCTTCGTCCGTAAGCCAGAAGAAGTGACCGAGCTGCGCGAGCACACGCGCGTACCGTTGATCGCAAAGATCGAGAAGCCTCAGGCCGTGGCCCGCGCCGAGGACATCATCCGCGTCAGCGACGCGATCATGGTGGCCCGCGGCGACCTTGGAATCGAGCTACCGATCGAGGACGTGCCGATGGTTCAGAAACGGCTGCTGCGGCTGGCCGGCGAGCATGCGCGAGCTTCGATCACGGCGACGCAGATGCTCGACTCGATGGTCCGCTCGGCGCGCCCGACGCGGGCCGAGGTTGCCGACGTCGCGAACGCAATTCTTGACGGAACCGACGCCGTGATGCTCTCGCAGGAGACGGCCGTTGGCGCCTACCCAGTTGAGGCAGTCGCAATGATGGATTCGGTCGCCCGCACGACCGAGCGTGAGGCGCCCTACCAGCGCTGGAACGAGCAGCGCGTGCGCCGCGACGGCCGCGACCCCGGCTACACGGTCGCTCACAAGGCCGTTGCCGCCGCCAGCGAACTGGAGCTCGACGCGATCGTCGTACCAACACTCTCCGGCCGCTCAGCGCGGCTCGTCTCAGCGCACCGGCCGACGGTGCCGATCTTCGCGCTCTCCCCCGGCCGCGAAACTGTTCGCCGCTGCGGCCTGCTGTGGGGAGTCACGGCTGAGCTACAGCGTCGCCATGAGACGACCGAAGAGCTGATCGCCGATTCCGCGCGGCGCGTCGTTGAGCTCGGCTGGCTGAAGCCTGGCCAGCGGGTTGGAATCACTGCCGGGCTACCAAGCGGGCAGCCTGGAACCACGAGCCTGCTGCAGATCCAGAAGCTCGAGGCGCCTGGCGATTTGGGCCAGCGCCGCTGAGTAGAGTCACTACACTTTGTATAGTGGTACCTGTATCCACCAATTTGAGACTTAAGGAGTAGCGAAATGGCCCTTCCAGAGATCAGCGACAGCAGCTTCCAGGTAGACGTACTTGATGCCTCATTGGAGACGCCAGTTCTGGTCGACTTCTGGGCTCCTTGGTGCGGCCCCTGCAAGATGGTCGGCCCGGTCCTCGAACAGATCGATTCAGAGCGCGAAGACGTCCGCGTCGTCAAGCTCAACATCGACGACAACCAAGAGACGGCAGCAAACTTCGGCGTGATGTCGATCCCGACGATGATCCTGTTCAAGAACGGCGCCGCCGCCGCTCAGATCGTCGGCGCGCAGCCGAAGCCGCGGATTGAGCAAGAGCTCAACAACGCTCTTAGCGCCTGAGCTCAGGCTTTTTCGAGCTTGATCAGCAGTTCGTGACCGTCGAGCGTCGTCGCTGACGCGCCTTCGAGCGCGTCGGTTACTTCAATCGTCGTCGCCAGCGCCTCATCGGCGATCAGCTGCTGATGCTCGCGCGCGGCGGCCAGCATCGCTTCGTCGCCGCTTAGCTGCAGCGCGATCCGATCCTCGACCGCGAGCCCTGCCTCTTTGCGCGCGTTCTGGACGGCGTGGATCACTTCGCGCGCGAGGCCACGGCGCAAAAGTTCGTCATCAAGCTGAAGGTCTAGCGCAACTGCGTGCGAGCCTTCGCGCTCTAGCTGGTAGCCGCCGAGCGGCTGCATCGCCAGCAGCAGGTCGTCCTCGCCGAGCGGCTGCTCAGCACCGTCGATCACAACGCCGACTGTGCCGCCGTCGCGCAAAGCGGCGGCAACGTGCGCCGGGTCCAGCGCAGCAACCGCCGCTGCCACCAGCGGCATCTTGTTGCCAAAGCGCGGGCCGAGCGTGCGGTAGTTGGCCTTGACCTCGTAGGAGCCAAGCTCGTCGGCGTTATCAACGAAGCGCAACGCCTCAACGTTTAGCTCGTCCTCAACAATTCCCGCGAGCTGCTCGATCGCTTCGCGCTCCGGGCCTGCGGCAACAACGACCGCTTCGCGCAGTGGCTGGCGCAGCTTGATCTTCGCCTGGCCGCGCGCCGCAAGGCCAAGGCGCACCGTCTCGCGCGCCGTTGCCATCGCCGTCTCAAGGCCAAGGTCGCGCGCCGCGCCAGGCTTTGGCCAATCACAGAGATGGACCGACGGCTCGCTGCCGTCAAGGTTGTCGTAGATCTCGTCGGCGATGAAGGGCGTGAACGGGGCGAGCAGCTTTGAAACGGTTACCAATGCCTCACGCAGCGTCGCGATCGCGACCGCGTCTCCCTCCCAGAAGCGCCTGCGCGAGCGCCGCACGTACCAGTTCGAGAGATCGTCAACAAAGGCTGCGATCGCGCGGCCGCCGCTGGTGGCGTCGAAGCCCTCGAGCGCTTCTGTCACCTCCTCAACCGTTGCCGCCAGGCGCGAGCGCAGCCAAAGATCAAGCTCCGTCTCTTCGCCTTCGATCTGGTTCTCGCCGGCGGCATTTTCGTAGAGAACGAGGAACGAGTAGCTGTTCCAAAGCTGCTTGAGGAAGAGCCGCACCCCATCGCCGACCGCGTCGACCGAGAAGCGGTAGCCGTCCCAGGGTTGCTTAGCGGTGAAGAAATACCAGCGCATCGCGTCGGCGCCGAAGCGGTCCAAGATCTCCCACGGCTCAACGACGTTGCCGACCGACTTGCTCATCTTGCGGTCGTCTTCGTCACGGATGTGGCCGAGGCAGACGACCGCCTCGTAGGAAGACTTGCCAAATAGAAGCGTCGAGACAGCCAGCAGCGAGTAGAACCAGCCGCGCGTTTGATCGATCGCCTCGCAGATGAAGTCGGCTGGGAAGCGCTGCTCGAACTTCGCTTCGTTCTCAAACGGCGCGTGGTACTGAGCGAACGGCATCGCGCCGGAGTCGAACCACACGTCAACTACCTCGGGGACGCGCGCCATCGGCTCGCTGCACTGCGGGCAGGGGAAGCCAACATCATCGACGTAAGGGCGGTGAGGATCATCGATCAGCACTCCCGAGAGTTCTTCGAGCTGCTCGAACGAGCCGACGCACTCGGCGTGGCCGTTGGCGCAGCGCCAGATCGGCAGCGGCGTGCCCCAGTAGCGCTCGCGTGAGATCGCCCAGTCAACGTTGCCGCGCAGCCAGTCGCCGAAGCGGCCCTCCTTAATGTGCGGCGGGTGCCAGTCGATCGTCTCGTTGGCGGCCAGCATCTGGTCGCGGATCTGCGAGGTGGCGATGTACCAGGAGGGCTTGGCGTAATAGAGCAGTGGTGTTGAGCAGCGCCAGCAGTGCGGGTAGGAGTGCTCGTACTTCTCGCTGCGCAGCAGCTTGCCGCTGGCTTTGAGGTCGGCGACAAGCTCGGCGTCGCAGTCCTTGACGAAGCGCCCCTCGTAAGGACCGATGCGCTCGTCATAGGTGCCGTCGAGGCGGACTGGGTTTACGACGTTGAGGCCCGCCTGCTGGCCGAGGCGGTAATCGTCCTCGCCAAAAGCGACGGCGGTGTGGACCAGGCCGGAGCCGTCTTGGTCGGTTACGAAATCAGCGGCCAGCACGGTGTGGCCGCGCTCGCCCCAGTCGGCCGCGGTGATGAAATCGAACGGAGGCTCGTAGCTAGCGCCCTCCAGATCGGCGCCTGGGAAGCGGTCCAGAACCTCTGCCTCTTCGCCGAGCACGCGCCCGACGAGCGCCTCGGCAACGACCATCACCGCGCCGTCGCCAGGAACCTTGGCGCGCACGTACGTGAGCTTCGGATCGACTGCGACGGCAGCGTTGGAGACCAAAGTCCATGGCGTCGTCGTCCAAACGATCAGCTCGTCGCCGGCTTCCAGCGGAGCCTCGGCCTCGATCAGTGGGAAGCGAACGAAGACGCTGGCGTCGATCACATCCTTGTAGCCCTGCGCGACCTCGTGCGAGGAGAGCGAAGTGCCGCAGCGCGGGCAATAAGGGACAACCTTGTGGCCCTCGTAGAGCATCTCCTTGTCCCAGATCTGCTTCAGCGCCCACCAGACCGACTCGACGTAGCCGGAGTCGAGCGTGCGATAGGCATCGTCGAGATCGATCCAAAAACCGATCCGCTCGGTCAGGCGGTCCCACTCGTCAAGGAAGGTGAAGACAGAGTCGCGGCACTTCTGGTTGAACTCGGCGATTCCGAACTCTTCGATCTCAGCCTTCGATGAGATTCCCAGCTCTTTCTCGACCGTGATCTCAACCGGCAGCCCGTGACAGTCCCAGCCGCCCTTGCGCTCGACGTAGTGGCCCTGCATCGTTTTGTAGCGCGGGTAGATGTCCTTGAAGACGCGCGCAAGCACGTGGTGCGAGCCGGGCTTGCCGTTCGCTGTCGGCGGCCCTTCGTAGAAAACCCATGGCTCAGCGCCCTCGCGGCGGCGCAGAGATTCAGCGAAAACGTCGCGCTCACGCCAGCGCTCGAGAACCTGCTCTTCGAGCTCAGGGAATGAGGCGTTTGGATCTACTGGGCGAGGCAGCGAGGACATCGAGCGCTCCATTCTCGCAAGGCGGCGGCGGATCGGCGGCGCGCGACGCGCTTCACGCCGCGAGCTTGCGACAGATCACTGCCAGCGAACGCTTCTCTTCCTCGTTCAAAACAGCGAAGGCGCGCTGCACGCGTTCGCTGTGCTCGGGAAAGCAGCGGTCAACTGTGGCGCGGCCGGAAGGCGTGAGGGCGACCAACACGGTGCGGCGATCGATCGCCATTCGGCTGCGCGTCGCAAGGCCGCGGACGACGAGCGTGTCGATCAGCTCGGTCGCATTGGCCTTCGAGGTTTGGAGGCGATGGCGCAGCGCGCGCAGCTCCAGCTCGCCACCGGCGCTGACGAGCACGACAAGCACAAAGAATCCGCTCGCGGAGAGCCCCTCGCGCTCAAGATCGCCAGCTAAACGGCGTCTTACGTTCGCCTCGGCGTGAAGTAACGACTCCAGCGCGCGGTGCGCCAGAGGGTCGTCGGGAACGAGAGTCATGCAGGGCGAATCTTTCTCGCTGAGGCGGACGGAGCGGGGCGCCGTGCGCCGAT
>JBIHZY010000186.1:0-3173 GCA_044240185.1 Solirubrobacteraceae bacterium | reverse complement strand
CGCGCTGGGTCGCGATGGTTCAGCGTGAGGTTGGCGAACGCTTTGCAGCCAGCCCCGGCGAGAAGGCTTACGGCGCGCCTTCAGTGATCGCGCAGCTCAGCTGCGAGGTGCGCGTTGCGAGGGCGATCTCGCGCAACGTCTTCCACCCAGTGCCAAATGTTGACTCGGTCCTGATCACGCTCGACCGAACCGGCCCGCCGCCGCCTGACGATCTGCGCAAGCTCGTTCGCGCCGCATTCGCGCACCGGCGGAAGGCGCTGCCGCGCTCGCTGGCTACGGCTGGCTACGGCGGCAACGAGATTCGCGATCGCGCCCGCGCTGCGCTTGAGCGGCTCGAATTGCCGCTTGACGTGCGCGCAGAGCGGCTCTCTCCCGATCAGTTCCGCGCCTTGCTCGAGGAGCTTCAGCGATGAGCGCGCTGCGCGAATTGGCCCCGGCCAAGATCAACCTCGGCTTGACGCTCGGCCCGCTGCGCGATGACGGCCGCCATCGGCTCGTGACGGTGATGCAGCCGGTTGCGCTCTGCGATTCGCTTGAGCTGGTACCGGCCGAGCTTGGCAGCAGCGGCGACCAGACTTTCTGCCCCGGCGTTGAAGGAGAGAACCTCGTTGACAAGGCGGTCGCTGCTTTCCGCGGGGCCAGCGGCTGGCGCGGCGCGGCGGTTCGAATTGAGATTGCGAAAAAGATTCCTGTCGCTGCCGGAATGGCTGGCGGCTCGGCCGATGCTGGCGCCGCGCTGCGGCTGCTCTCGCGAGTTTCCGGAATCGCCGATGAGCAGATGCTGATGTCGGTTGCGCGCGAACTCGGCGCCGACGTGCCGGGCCAGCTGCAGCCGCGCCGTTATCTCGCCAGTGGCGCAGGCGAAGAACTTCGGGCTCTGCCCGAAGCGGCGCCGTTCGGCGTACTCGTCGTTCCCTCTGATCACGGCCTTTCGACCGCCGACGTCTTCAAAGAGGCCGACCGCTTGGCACTCCCGCGCAGCGCCGCTGAGCTCGAATCACGCCACGCCGAACTGGTCGGCGCTCTCGTCGCCGGTGCTGCCTTCGCGCCGCCCGAGCTGCTCGTCAACGACCTTGAGCCGGCCGCCGTTTCACTCGCGCCGGAGCTGGCGTGGACGCTAGATGAGGTGCGCAGTGCCGGAGCGGAGCAGGCGCTGGTCTGTGGCTCAGGACCAACCGTAATCGGCCTCTTCAGCGACCTCGGCGGCGCCCGCGGCGCTGCGCTCGCGCTCTCTGGCCGAACCCCAGCGCCGTTCGCAGTCGAGCCGTGGTATCCAACTGTGATGCCAGAGGCCAATACAGACGGAGCGGCAGAGTGAAGATCCTGCCGCTGATCGGCGCCGCGGCGCTGGCCTTCTTCCTCGTCAACAGGCGAAAGAAGCTTGAGCTGCCGCTGATTATCGGCGGCATCATCGCGATCATCGGCCTCTGCGCTTACGGCAGTGGGTTCGTCGTGCTGCCGAACGTTGAGGAGCTGCTGACCAGCATCGGCACGACGCTTGGCAGCTGGACCTACCTCCTCGTCGGCCTGCTCGCATTTCTTGAGACAGGGGCATTCGTCGGACTGGTTGCCCCGGGCGAGACGGCGATGATTGTCGGCGGCGTTGTAGCTGGCCAGGGAGTGATCTCGCTCGTAACGTTGATTGGGATCGCCTGGTTCGCAGCGGCGATGGGCGACCTCGTCAGCTATGAACTCGGGCGGCGGCTCGGCCGCGAGTTCATCGTCAAGCACGGGCCACGCTTTGGGATGAACGCCGAGCGGCTCGGAATCGTCGAGGAGTTCTTCGATAAGCACGGCGGCAAAGCGATCTTCATCGGCCGTTTCGTCGGCATCGTCCGCGCCGTCGCGCCGTTCCTGGCTGGCTCAAGCCGAATGCCGTTGCGCAAGTTCCTTCCCTACGACATTCTCGGAGCCGGGCTTTGGGCGACGACCTTCATCATGCTCGGCTATATCTTCTGGCAGAGTCTCGGCACGGTTCTGAAGGTCGCCAAGGAGGGCGCGCTGGGGCTTGGGATCGTGATCAGCGTGATCGTCGTGCTGGTCTGGGTTGTGCGCCACCTGAGCAAGGAAGAGAACCGTCGCGCGCTAGAGCAGAAGATGCTTGCCGCGCTCGACCGCCCTGGTCTGCGCTTGCTCCAGCCACTCGTTCGTTGGGCGCAGGGGCCGCTGCGGTTCTTCATCGCGCGGATTACGCCCGGTACGACCGGGCTTGACCTGACGACGCTGCTGACTTTCTTCGCTGTTGGCACGTTCGCTTACTTCGGCTATTGGATCGTGATCGCCGATCGCGGCTTCGGGGCGATCGACAAGCAGTTCCAAGGCTGGGCAGTCGATCTCTATAACCCGGCTGCCGTTGATGTCGCGAAGGTGCTGACGACGCTCGGCTCTCCACTGCTGATGTTCATGCTCGCCGCCGTCGTCACGGTCGCGCTGGTGGTCCGCCGCCACTTCTTAGAGGCCTTCGTGCTCGGAGCCGGGATGCTGCTGACGATTGGGTCGGTCCAGCTCGGCAAGCTGGTGCTCGAGCGCGCGCGCCCACCCGGCGCCTTGATCGAGGTTGCCGGTTCGTCTTACCCATCTGGCCATACCGCATACGCCGTCGCTTGGGTTGTTCTGGCAGCAATCGCGGTCCGCTTGGTCCCTGCGCTCAAAGGCAAGTGGTGGATCGTGGGCGCCGCCTTCGCAGTGCCAGTTACCGTTGGCGCGACGCGCGTTTATCTTCAAGTCCACTGGCTCTCCGACACGCTCGGCGGCGGCGGCGGGGCGATGGCGTGCTTCGCGTTGATGGCGATCATCGCCCTACTCGTCAAGGTCGTGCGCGATACTGCGCCGAAGGCACCTAATGGGTAACGAGACAATCATTCTGCTGGTCGGCGGCTTTAGCGTCGTCTTTGGCACCGCCGCATGGGTCGGGCTGATGGCCGCGCCCGCCTGGCAGTCGTACAGCACGCTCTGGCAGCGGCTCGCTGGCGTCTTCCTCTCGCTTTACGCGCTCGCTGCCTTCATCGTTGTTGGCGTCGCGCTCGGCGCGGCTGTGATCTGGTTCTGGGACCGCTTCTCAGCCTGATCACGCTGCGCGCGTAGAATCGTCATATGTCCACATCGGCGCACCGGCGGTCTGCCCCGCTGGATCTTGAGGCGCTCGAGGCGATCACCGATGCCGTTGAATCGGG